>JAEUOH010000053.1 GCA_016790845.1 Dechloromonas sp. | reverse complement strand
TTGATGATCAGCGCGAAGTCCTCGCGTGCCGACTTGAACTGTTCGAGGATTTCGCCGAGCGTCAGCGTATCCGGCAGGATCAGCGCGCTGCGCAACAGGCCCTCGGCCTTGAGCGAAAGCGCATCGCCATTGAGGATGCGGTTGAGGATGTCCTTGGAATCGACGTAGCCGACGACCGCGTCGATATTGCCGGCGCAGACGGGAAACTTGGCGTGCGGGTGGGTGCGCAGCTTGGCGCGGATCGCCGCTTCGTCCTCCAGGCTGTCGAGCCAGACGATGCTGTCGCGGGCGGTCATTAGCGAGGGTGCGGTGCGTGATTCCAGCTCGAAGACGTTCTCGATCAGCTGCTGTTCCTGCTCGGCAACGACGCCGGCGTTCATGCCGGCCTCGGTGAGAGCGACGATGTCGGCGGGTGTGACGTCCTCGGGACGGCTCTCCGGCAGGCCGAAGCGCGCCATGATCAGGTTGGCGGTGCCATTGAATGCCCAGACCAGCGGCGACAGTAGACGGATGCAGAAGGCCATCGGCGCGGCGATGCGCAGGGCAATGGCTTCCGGGGCGACGATCGCGATACGCTTGGGCAGCAGGTCGGCGAGCAGAACGAAGGCGGAAGTGACGAGCGCGAACGAGAGGACAGAGCCGAACGTGGCGGCGCTGGCCGCGCTGCCGACATAGGGCTGCAGGAGGTTGGTGAACAATGGGGAATAGGCCCCCTCGCCGAGCACGCCGGCCAGGATGGCGACCGCGTTGAGGCCGATCTGGATGGTGGTGAAGAAATGGCCGGGCCGGCTCTGCAGCGCCAGGACCGTGGCCGCGCGCGGGTCGCCATTTTCGGCGAGCTGTGCCAGTTTGAGTTTGCGCGCTGCCGACAGCGCAATTTCCGAGGTCGAGCAGAAGGCGCTGATGACGATCAGCAGCAGGATGATCAAGGTGTTTTCGAGCAGTCCCATCGGGCGTCCGCGGTGCTTGATGACTGCGTATTATCGGCGATCCCGAACCTTTTCCCACATGCTCCAGCTGAAAACGAACAGGCCGATCCAGATCAGGCCGAAGCTGACCAGCCGCGCCGGCTGCAAGGCTTCGCCGAAAACCCAGATGGCGGTGGCGAATTGCAGGGTCGGGTTGATGTACATCAGCATGCCGACGGTGGCCAGGTCGAGGCGCTGGGTGGCGGCGGCGAAGGCCATCAGTGGCAGCGCGGTGATGATGCCAGCGCCGATAAGGAGTGTTGCGGTCGACACGTCCTGAAGGGCAAAAACCATATGCCCCTGCTGCGCCTGGTAGAGCGCGTAAATGCCGCACAGCGGAAGCATGGCCAGCGTTTCCAGCCACAGGCCGGAGATCGCATCGACCGGCACCTGCTTGCGCACCAGCCCGTAGCAGCCGAAGGTGGCGGCGAGAAACAGCGACACCCAGGGTAGGTTGCCGAGGGTGACGATCTCGTTGGCGAGCGCCGCCAGTGCCAGCGCGACGGCGACCCATTCCAGGCGGTTCAGGCGTTCCTTGAGTACGGCGAGGCCGAGCAGCACGCTGACCAGCGGCGTCAGGAAATAGCCGAGGCTGGAGGCGACCACCTGCTGGTGGGCGACGGCCCACAGGAACATCAGCCAGTTGCTGCCGACCAGCAGCGCGGCCAGTGCCAGCATGGCGAGCTGGCGTGGTTGGCGAAAGACCGCCAGCACGTTGCCCCAGCGGCGGTTGAGCGTGAGCAGCAGGCCGACGAAGACGCAGGCCCAGGCGGCGCGGTTGGACAGGATGTCGAGCGGCGAAAGCTGGCCGAGCTGGCGGAAGTAGAGCGGAAAAAAGCCCCAGATGCCGTAGGCGACCAGTCCAAAAGCGATGCCGGCCAGATGGCGGTTGGCGCCCATCGATTCAGGTCTGGTCGCGCAGGATGTGCAGGGCCGGCGAACGGTAGTCGCGCCGATAGAGAACGATCAGCACGGCGAGCGCCAGCACGGCGAGGGCGATCGGGTTGAGCAGCCAGCCGGAGGCGGCGAGGCCGAAATAATAGGCGCGGATGCCGCGGTTGAAGTCGTCGCCGGCCAGGTTGTTGGCACCGGCCAGACGGCGGGCGTAGCTGTCGATGCCCGGTTCGCCGGTCCTGCCCATGGGCGCTGCCCCGACCAGGATGGAGAGCAGGTTGAACTGGCGCAGCGACCAGGTGAATTTGAAATAGGCGAAGACGAAGGAGGCGAGCAGCAGCATCAGCTTGATTTCCAGCAGTTCGCGGTTGCCGGCGCCGCCGAAGGGCAGCTCGGCGGTGAAGCTGAGCAGCTTGTCGGCCGCGCCGAGGGCGGCCACGAGGCCGGCAATGATGTAGATCGTGGTGTTGGCGTAGAACGACACGCTGGTCATCAGGTTGCCGATCAGCGTCGAATCCATGACCCGGATGTCGCGCTCCAGCAGGCGGTAAGCCCATTGCAGCCGGTAATTCTGGCTGGTGCTGATCAAGCCGGTGGCGCCGCGACGGCTGTGTTCGGAAAACCAGGCGTAGCCTGCCCAGCTGGCGAAGAAAATGGCCAGTGCGAACCAGTCGACCGCAGCAAGGTGGGGAAGCGCATGCATGGTGGCATCTTGCCATAGTCGGCGCAGCGCCGGCATTGGGGAAAACCGTCAGGAACCCACAATTCGACAAGCCGGGAGCCTGCCGTTATGCTCGCTGCCTTTGTCAGTTCAGGGGGAAATATGGGACAAGCCAAACAGCGCGGTACCATTGAGCAGCGCATTGCGCAGGCGCAGGCCAAGATCGAGGCGACGCGCCCGGAAAAGCTGGTGTGCAATGGCTGCGGCGCCGACGTGACCACCATCCACCCGGTCAGCACGCGCGGCCTCACCGGCGTCGAGTCGATCTGGCTGGGCCAGTGCGATTGCGGGCAGACCACCTTCGCTGCCAGCGGCAAACCTGAAGCCGTGCAGGCGTTTTTCGATGCGCTCGGTTCGGATACCGAACTGACACTCGGCAGCCAGAGCCGCGACGGATCGCAGCACGAAACCTCTTGAGCAGGCTTTGCGCGCCCAACCCCGGGGAAATGCGGTTTCGCGATCCCCGGAATTCTCAGCGCACACCGCGCGGGGCGGCCGGTACCTTGTATAGATCGGGCGGTTTGCCGTACTTGGGCGGCACGATAGGCTGAACCGGCAACGGGCGGCCAGGTGGGCGGTAGTAGCCGCCACCGTAATACAGCGGTTGTGATCCCTCGACATACACCGGCTGCAGCGTGCCGGTCGCATAGCAACCGCTCTCCAGCTCGGCGCGCCGGCTGGAATCGAGAGACATGCGGCCCAGGGTGTTGAGGCACTGCTGCACCGCCGCCTGCGATGGCGCGCCGCTCGCCTTGCGCAAGGCTTCCTGCTCCTTGCGCTCCGCCGCCTCGTCCGCCTGGCGTTCCGATTTCATCTGATTCGCCATCTGGCGCTGGCGCTGGACATCGCGCTCCGCCTGCTCGCGCGCGGCTTCGGGCACGGCGTCGTCCTGAATGGTCTTGATGGTGCTGGCGCCGCCGCTACACGGCTCGCTGGAAATCTGCGTGCTGCCATCCGGTTGCCGGCATTTGAAGACCTCGGCCTGTGCTGGCAGTGCAACGGCGAGGAAGGGGAACAGCAGCAGAACGGAGAAATGGATCTTCATAGCTGGTTTATAGCGCAATCCGGCGCAAATGGGGAGGCGGAATGGCGCCATAAGCGCGCCCACGCCGAGTTCCCGGAACTAGTGCCACACTGGCTGTCCAATTGGTGTAGCCCGCCATCGACGCCTTGTATTGTCCGTTGTCGAAGCTATGGGCGGGCGAAGGAGGTTGATCATGTTGATGTCCCACATTCCCGCAATGCTCGTTTCCGAAAAGACTGGCTGGGAAGAAATCGATCGCTCGCGTTTTTCCTCCAGTTGGTTCTTCAAGTGCCTGGTGATGCCGATGTCGCTGTTGCCGCCGGTGCTGTATGCCTTTGCCGAGCTGGTTCATCCGGGCGCCATTTTTCCGTTGTCGGTGCCGGCCCTGACGCCGATGCAACTGGTTGTTTCAGGTGTCGTTTTCTATGTCGCGCAGTTGCTTATGGTCGGCTACATGGCCATGCTGGTCCAGCGCATGTCGCTGGCTCGCGACCATGATCCCGGCTATGACAGCGCCTACGCACTTGCCGCCATCGCCCCGGTGCCATTGTGGCTGGCTTCGCTGTCGCTGCTGGTGCCGAGCCTTCCCTTCGTCGTCGCGATTGGGGCCGTGGCCTGGGTGGCCTCGATCCTGCTGATCCGGCACGGAGTTCGCCCCTTGCTCCACATCGCTGACGAGAAGACCGCGCACTACGTCGCCAATGTCGTGACCGGCGCCGGCATCGCCGCCTGGATCGCTCTGCTGGTAGTTAGCGCGATGGTTCTCAGTATCCTGCTCGGCGTGTGGACGGCAATGCTTTAGTCGCCGGTTTGTCGTCCGCGCAGGCGCTGGAAGAGCGCCGTGCCGGTTGCGGCCGGCGCTTTGCCTTTCTGAACGTGCGAGCGAAAAAAAGCATTCCCGCAGTCGGCAATTGAAGTTCAGAATATACGAATAGCCGCAGCATACGATTGCGGTCGCAATAAAACGGGAGGAGACGACAGATGGACAGGAAATGGGTTTATGCCTTCGCCGAAGGCGACGGCAGGAACAAGCAGTTGCTTGGCGGCAAGGGCGCCAACCTGTGCGAGATGACGCGCATCGGCCTCAACGTGCCGCCCGGCTTCGTCATTACCACCGAAGCCTGTCTGGCCTGCCTGGCAACGCCCGAGCGGAACCTGCCGGAAGGTGTCATGGCGCAGGTACGCGTCCAGATGGCGGCGCTCGAAGCCGCCACCGGCCGCAGCTTCGGCGGGCGCGAAAATCCGTTGCTTGTCTCCGTGCGTTCCGGCTCTGCGATGTCGATGCCGGGCATGATGGACACCATCCTCAACCTCGGCCTCAATGCCGATACCCTGCATGGCCTGATCGCCCAGACCGGCAACGAGCGCTTTGCCTACGATGCCTACCGGCGCTTCATCCAGCTGTTCGGCAAGGTGGCGCTCGGGGTGCCCGACGAGGCTTTCGACGCCGAGTTCGAGGCAGTCAAGCAGCAGGCTGGCGTCAAGCAGGATATTGGCCTGTCGGCAGGCGATCTCGCCGCCGTGGCCGCGCGGTTCCTGGACGTGGTGCGTGAAAAGACCGGCCGCCCGTTCCCGGTCGACCCGCACGAGCAGCTCGAAATCGCCATCAAGGCGGTGTTCAAATCATGGCTGGGCAAGCGCGCGGTCGATTACCGGCGTGAGTTCAACATCACGCCGGCCATGGCCAACGGCACGGCAGTCAACGTGGTGACCATGGTGTTCGGCAACATGGGCGATGATTCGGCGACCGGCGTCGGCTTCACCCGTGACCCGGGCACTGGCGAGAACGTGATGTTCGGCGAATATCTGGTCAACGCACAGGGCGAGGATGTCGTCGCCGGCATCCGCACGCCGAAGCCGGTGGCCGAAATGGCCAGGGAAATGCCTGGCCTGTACCGCCAGCTGGTCGAATTGCGCGACCGGCTCGAAGGCCATTACCGCGAGGTGCAGGATTACGAATACACCATCGAACGCGGCACCCTTTACTGCCTGCAGACCCGCAACGGCAAGATGAATGCGGCGGCGCTGGTCAGGAGTTCCGTCGACATGGTGCGCGAGGGGTTGATCGACAAGCGCGCCGCGCTGTTGCGCATTCCGCCCGAGGCACTGGAACAGCTGCTGTTTCCGCGCCTCGACCCGAAAGCACATGCACGACCGCTGGCGCGCGGTTTGCCTGCGTCGCCGGGCGCGGCATCGGGCGTCGCGGTATTCGATGCCGACCGGGCCGAGGCGCTTGGCCGCGCCGGCCAAAAAGTGATCCTGGTGCGCGAGGAAACCAAGCCCGAAGACATCCACGGCTTTTTCGCCAGCCAGGGCATCCTGACCAGCCGCGGCGGCAAGACCTCGCACGCGGCGGTCGTCGCGCGCGGTATGGGCAAGCCCTGCGTCGCCGGTGCCGAGGGCATACACGTCGATGTTCAGAAGCGCCGGGCAACCGTCGGCGAGCGGAGCTTCGGCGAGGGCACGCTGATCACGGTCGACGGCTCGACAGGCGATGTTTTCATCGGCGCCGTGCCGATGATCGAGGCGGCGTTTTCCGACGAACTGGCGACCCTGCTCGGTTGGGCCGACGAAGCGGCTCGCCTGCAGGTGCTGGCCAATGCGGATACGCCGGTCGATGCCGAGCGCGCCGTCCGTTTCGGTGCGATGGGCATCGGGCTTTGCCGCACCGAGCGCATGTTCAACGCCGTCGAACGCTTGCCCATCGTTGTCGAGATGATCGTCGCCGAGACGCCGGCCGACCGCCAGCGCGCGCTGGACAAGCTGCTGCCGATCCAGCGCGAGGATTTTGCCGGCATCTTCCGCGCCATGGCGCCGCGCCCGGTCACGATCCGCCTGCTGGACCCGCCGATGCACGAGTTCCTGCCCGGCGAGCGGCAACTGGTCGAGGAAATCGAGCGTTTGCGCCGCCTGCGCGAGACGGTCAGCGGCCTGCAGGTGCTGCACGACGCGGTCGATTTTCTCTACCGTGCCCGCGAGGTGCATCCGCAGGTCGAACTGCCGGCGGAACCGGCGCTGGTAGACGAAATCATCGCCAGGAAGGAGGCGATGCTGAAGAAGGTGCGCGCGCTGTTCGAGGTCAATCCCATGCTCGGTCACCGCGGTGTGCGCCTCGGGCTGACCTCCCCGGAAATCTACCGCATGCAGATCCGCGCCATCCTCGAAGCCGCCGCCGAATGCCGTCGCGCGGGCCTGGAAGTGCATCCGGAGATCATGGTGCCGCAGGTGTGCACCGCGCAGGAGTTGAAGACGGTAAAGGGCTGGGTCGACGAAATTCGTGCCGAAGTCGAGCAGGACTGCGGTTGCGCACTAGACGTCAGCTATGGCTCGATGCTGGAAGTGGTGCGCGCCTGCCTGCGCGCCGACAGTCTGGCCGAGGACGCCGAGTTCTTCTCGTTTGGTACCAACGACCTGACGCAGGCGACCTTCTCGTTCTCGCGCGAGGACGCCGAGAACAAGTTCCTGCCCGCCTACACGCAGGGGCACATCCTGCAACACAACCCGTTCGAGGTGCTCGACGTCAAGGGCGTCGGCCAGTTGATGGAACTGGCGGTGGCGGGCGGCCGGCGGATTCGGCCGGGGATGAAGATCGGGATCTGTGGCGAGCACGGTGGCCACCCGGCGTCGATTGCCTTCTGCCATCATGCCGGGTTGAGCTACGTTTCCTGCTCCGGTCCGCGCGTGCCCGTCGCCCGGCTGGCAGCGGCGCACGCGGCACTCAGTGCGCCGCCCGGAGAAAGCGCCAGCCTCTAACGCCCGACCCAGCCGCCGCAGACCGGGAAGACCTGGCCGACGAAGCAGTCGGCCGCCGTACTGCTCAGGTAAGCGGCGAATTCCGCGTCCTCGCGGGCGCCGACCAGGCGACCGAGCGGAACCTCGCGCTGCAGACGCTCCTGAAAGCGTGGGTTGGCCTGTACCTCGGGCGGGAAGTAGGTCGGGTTGTCGACGAAGTTCTGGGCGATGGCATTGATCTGGATGTGGTGCGGCGCCAGTTCGACGCCGATCGCCTGCACATAGGCCAGCTGGGCGCCGCGTGCCGCGCTGTAGGTCGACGCGCGCTTCATGCCGCGTAGCGCGGAAGCGCTGCCCATCACCAGGATCTTGCCCGAGCGGCGCGCGATCATCTGCGGCACGACGGCACGAACGAGGCGCGGTAGCGGATCGACCAAGGCGCCGAAGACCTGTGACCATTCGGCCTCGGAAACCTCGGTCGCCGGCGTTGAAGGTGCGGCAAGCGCCAGATTGGCGACCAGAATGTCGACGACACCGGCCGATTCGACCAGCGCAGCTGGCGCTTCGGGGGTAAGCAGCGATCCGCTGTCGGCGATCACGGTGGCGCCGTGTTCGGCGAAGACCTGGCAGAGCACAGGCCCCATGAAGGCGTCGGCGTGGGTGATAAGTACGCGCTTTCCGGCAAGGTTCTGGCAGCTCATGGTCGCTCCTCGTCATCGGTGATCGGTGCGGAACAGCGTAGCGCAGCGTTGCCCGTTTGGCGAGTCCGCTTGCCAAAATGGCAACGCCTCCCATGCGGGAGGCGTTTTGATTTTTGGCCTTTTTCGGCCGTCGACCGCAACAGGTGCTTACAGGATCATCCCGGCGCCGACGGTGTTGTTGTTGCTCTCGTCGATGATGATGAAGGCGCCGGTGCCGCGGTTTACCGTGTAGGGGTCGACGAACAGTGGTTGGGCGAGCTTGAAGGTGACTTGCGCGATGTCGTTCATCGCCAGTTTGTCGGCCGGCAGGTTTTCCAGCGTATTCACGTCGAGTCGATGGTCGATGGCGGCGAGTTTGGCCTTGCTGTCACGGGTGGTGTGGCGGATCAGGTAGGTGCGGGCGCGGTCCATCGGGGTTTCGGCCAGCCAGCAGACGGTGGCTTCGATCTGCTTTACCGCCGCCGGCACTTCGCCGGACTTGACGATCATGTCGCCGCGCGAGGTGTCGATTTCATCGGCCAGCAGCAGGGTGATCGACTGTTCTGTGAAGGCTTCGCCAATGTCGACGCCGCCAAGTTGCACGGCTTTGACGGTCGACTCGCGGCCGGAGGGCAAAACGGTGACGGCGTCGCCGACTTTGATCGAGCCTGACTCGACACGGCCCATGAAGCCACGGTAGTCGTGCAGTTCCGGGTTGGCGGAGTCCTGCGGGCGGCAGACGTACTGGACCGGGAAACGGAAGGGTTCGTCGTGCTCGGTGTGCGCAGCAGGGGCACTTTCCAGGATTTCCATCAGCGTCGGGCCTTCGTACCAGCCAAGCTGCTCGCCGCGCTCGACGATCATGTCGCCGTTGAGCGCCGACAGCGGGATGAAGCGCACGTCGTCGATGCCAACCTTGGCCGCGAATTCGAGGTAATCGGCCTTGATCTTCTCGTAGGCTTCCTGCGAGTAATCGACGAGATCCATCTTATTGATGGCGACGACGAGGTGCGGGATGCCGACCAGCGCGGCGAGCTTGGAGTGGCGACGGGTTTGCGTCAGTACGCCCTTGCGCGCATCGATCAGGATGATGGCGAGGTTGGCGGTCGAAGCGGCGGTGACCATGTTGCGGGTGTACTGCTCGTGGCCCGGCGCGTCGGCGATGATGTATTTGCGCGTGCCGGTGGAGAAGTAGCGGTAGGCGACATCGATGGTGATGCCTTGCTCGCGTTCGGCTTGCAGGCCATCGGTGAGCAGCGAGAGGTCAACCGCGCCCATGCCGCGCTTCTGTGAGGTCTTTTCGATGGCGGACAGCGTGTCAGCCAGAATGGTCTTGGTGTCGTACAGCAGGCGACCGATCAGCGTGCTTTTGCCATCATCGACGCTGCCGCAGGTCAGAAAGCGCAGCAGCCCGTGATCTTCAACGTGGGCAGTCATCAGAAGTAACCCTCTTTCTTGCGTTGTTCCATGGAGGCTTCGCTGGTCTGGTCGTCCAGACGCGTGGCGCCGCGCTCGGTGATGGTGGTGGTGGCGGTTTCCAGCACGATTTTCTCGACCGTGTCGGCATCCGATTCGACCGGCGCCGTGCAGGAAATGTCGCCCACCGTGCGGAAGCGCACCAGCTTGTCGACGATCTCCTCGCCGGCCTTCGGCAGGTTGGTCAGCTCGCCGGAAACCAGCGGCACATTCACCGGCACGATGGCGCCCTGGCGGATGACCACCGGGCGGGTGTGGGCGAAGTAAATGCTCGGCAGTTCCAGCTTTTCGCGCTCGATGTATTGCCAGACGTCCATTTCCGTCCAGTTCGAGATCGGGAAGGCGCGGATGTTCTCGCCCTTGTGGCTGCGGGCGTTGTAGAGGTTCCACAGTTCCGGGCGCTGGTTCTTCGG
>JAEUOH010000293.1 GCA_016790845.1 Dechloromonas sp. | reverse complement strand
GGCCACCCTTGGTGCGCATACGAACCAGGAAGCCATGGGTGCGCTTGCGGCGCACGACCGACGGTTGATACGTGCGTTTCATGTTGGTAATCCCTTGATGTGCTAAGAAAAACGCGCAATTACACCGTGTTTTGACGGTTCCTGTCAAGGTGAATTATTTATTAAAGCTGTGGATAACTTCTTGCCAGGCGGGTAGAATCACAAGTTCGCAAGCGGCTTCAGTGTCGTTTTGCCATATTGAACAAATCCACAGAATCAGCTAGTTAATATAACCGCCAGCATGTTTTTCCGACTGCGCGGGGAGGAGTGTCGTTGGCGATGTCCGGCTTTTGGGAATCGTGTCTGAAGCGTTTTGAACAGGAACTGCCCGTGCAGCAGTTCAATACCTGGATCAAGCCGCTACGGCTGGAAGGTGAAAGTCAGCCCCTCGAAGGCCTGCGCCTGATCGCGCCCAACGGCTTCATCATGAAATGGGTACGCGACCGCTACCTGGTGCGCATCGAGGACTATAGCCGCGCCTTCTTCAGCGGACCTGTCAGCATTTCACTGATCATCGATGGCGGAAAGAACAATACCGCCGGCAATGCCGCAGTTCGCAGCATTGCGCCCGAATCCGGCTCGAACACCGGCCAGCCGGCAGCATCGGCATTCCCTGAGAAATCGCATGGCAAAACCAATAGCTACGAGAAAACACGGCTGATTTCGTCATTCACCTTCGACAATCTGGTCGTCGGCAAGGCCAACGACCTCGCCCGCGCCGCTGCCGTGCAGGTCGCCAACAATCCTGGCGGCGCCTACAACCCGCTGTTCATCTACGGCGGCGCCGGCCTCGGCAAGACACACCTGATCCACGCCATCGGCAACACCATCACCAGCGAGGCGCCGGAAAAAGTCATCCGCTACGTCCATGCCGAGGATTACTACTCGGACGTCGTTCGTGCCTATCAGCAAAAATCCTTCGATACCTTCAAGCGCACCTATCGCACCCTGGATGTACTTCTGCTTGACGACGTACAGTTCTTCAACGGCAAGAACCGCTCGCAGGAAGAATTCTTCTTCCTGTTCAATGCACTGATCGAAGCGCGCAAGCAGATCATCATCACCTGCGATACCTATCCGAAAGACATCAACGGCCTTGACGACCGCCTGGTGACCCGCTTCGACTGGGGTTTGACGGTGCAGATCGAGCCGCCCGAACTCGAAATGCGCGTCGCCATCCTGAAAAAGAAGGCCGAGGCCGAAGGCCTGCAACTTGACGACGAAGTCGCTTTCTTCATCGCCAAGCATCTGCGTTCCAACGTCCGCGAACTCGAAGGCGCGCTCAAGAAGGTCCTGGCCTATTCGTCCTTCCACGGTCGCGTGATCGCGCTGGATCTGGCCAAGGAAGCGTTAAAAGACATCATCGGTTCGGTGCGCAACGTCGGCATCGACAATATCCAGAAGACCGTCGCCGACTACTACAAGATCAAGGTCGCCGAACTGTTTTCCAAGAAACGCACGCGCGCCATTGCCCGACCGCGCCAACTCGCGATGTGGTTGTGCCGGGAAGTGACCTCGCACAGTTATCCGGAAATCGGCGAGGCCTTTGGCGGCCGCGACCACACCACGGTCATCCATGCCGTCAAGACCATCGACTCGCTGCGGCTCAAGGAAAGCGAACTCAATCACGATCTGCACGTGCTGCTCCAGGTGCTCAAGGGATGAAAGCTGTTGATAAGCCTGTGCGCATGCTGTCGGCCGATTGTGGGGCAACCGGGGATTTCTGCTTTGTGGGAAAATTGTCCCGAATTCGCCCACAGGCAATCCAGAGCCTTTATCGACCTGGAAAACAATAATCAAGTAACTGAAAATAAACAGATAATTGTCGTTATCAACAGAATTGTTCCCGGTATAGTTAACTTAGGAATTTAATTTATGGTTCTTATCAAAAGCCTTAGAGACACGCTTCTGGCCCCGTTGCAGTCTGTGTCGGGAATCGTCGAACG
>JAEUOH010000043.1 GCA_016790845.1 Dechloromonas sp. | reverse complement strand
GACGGCAAGACCGAAAAGCGCGGCCTGCACACCTGGCAGGTCGGCACCGTCGCCGCCAAGCACTGGCTGTTCCGTCGCCTCGGCGCCGATGCCGATCTCGAACGCGAACAGCGCCTTGTGCATTTCAGCGACCAGCTGGATAAGCCCTTCTTCGCCGGCATGGTCGCCGAAACCTTCGACCCCAAGACCAACCGCTACCTCAAGAAGCGCGGCGCCCGTAACGAGCCGCTCGATTGCTTCGACGCGGAAACAGAAGTGCTTACACGCGCCGGATGGAAACACTTCCGGGATGTCGGTTTTGACGACCTCCTCGCTACCGTCGAACTTACCAGCGACCGCATCGAATACCAGGCGCCCGTGGCCCTGATTGACAAGCCGTATTCTGGCGAAATGGTGCAGATCAAGGGCGCGCGCATCGACATCATGGTCACGCCGCGTCATCGCATGGTCACGCTCAAAAAGGAGCAAGTCACCAAAGCGGACGGAAAGCGCGCCTGGAACCTCGATGTCGCGCCGCAGATAACGCTAGCCGAAGATCTGACCGTGCATCACGCGATCAAGCTGCGCGCCACATGGGAAGGCTTCGACGAAGCCACTGTTACCGTGCCCGCCGCTATCTCGGCGCAAGGCGTCGAGATTTCACCGGAAGTTGAGGTCGACGCTGGCGATCTAGCCGAAATGCTCGGCTGGTGGGTTTCAGAAGGCAGCTTGCAGGCGGTCGATATGGGCAAAGGAAGCATCCAGCGCCGTGTTGGCATTGCGCAGAAGAAGCCAGCCGGCGTTGCCGCCATCGAGGCGCTGCTCGACCGCCTGCCGTGGCGCTGGCATCGCAGCGGTTGCAGCTTCGTATGCACTTCGAAGCAACTGTTCGATCTGGTGTATCCGCTTGGTCGCTACCAGCACGAGCGTCGCGTTCCGCAATGGATCAAGGACGCCTCACCCGCTGTCATCGCCCGCTATCTGACCGGCGCCATCGGCGGGGATGGCTGGATTCAGCAAAAAGAAGCGCACCATCGCAAGAGCCGTGCCTATGCCACTACCTCGAAGCTGCTGGCCGACGACATGCAGGAGCTTTTCATCAAGATCGGCAACGCAGCAACGATGCGCATTGTCGATCCGAAGGCGCCGGCCGTCGGCGAGCGAAAGATCAAGGGTGCCCGCACCCAGTACCACGTCTATGAACGCCTCGCATCGCGTGCTTACCTCGATGGCGGCGGACAGGGCAGGCGCGGATACATCGGTCAGCGCGTGCAGTACGAAGGCCGTGTCTATTGCGCCACCGTGCCCAATGGCACGCTCATCGTGCGCCGCGCCGGGAAAACCTTCATTGCCGGAAACTGCTACGTCTATGCCTACGCCGCCGCCCATCACCCCGAGCTGCACCTGCACCGCCTGACCCGTGCCGAATGGACAGAAGCCGAAGCCCGCCTGGCGCGCAACGGCGCCAGCCAGCCGGCGGCCGAAGGTGCGCCCGCAACCAGCCAGCCGGCAACGCCCGTCACCCCATCCGCCCAGGTGCGCCGCCGCACCGCCAAATCAACCTACCTGCGATAGAGATCATGGACGCCGAAACCAAATTCAAGCGCAAACCGAACGGCATGGCCGAAGACCTCGGCGCCGTCATCGGGTTTTCCAACACCGTGCTGGTCTGCGGCATCTGGGGCGGCAAAACGCTCTACGTGCCAGAAAAGGCCGGCAGCGGCCACCGCCTCGAAACCCTGCTCGGCGAAACCGC
>JAEUOH010000250.1 GCA_016790845.1 Dechloromonas sp. | reverse complement strand
GATGATGGCGCCGCAAATCATGTCGGCCGCCTCGTCCGGCGTCAGCGTGGGCACCGAGTCGTAGAGCTTGGTCGGCGCGATCATCGGCGTCTTGACCAGCGGCATGTTGATGGTCGTGAAGTTGATGCCGCGGTCGGCGAACTCCGAGGATGCACAACGCGTCCACGCATCGAGCGCTGACTTGGAAGCGACGTAGGCGGAGAAGCGCGGCGCGTTGGTCAGAACACCGATCGACGAAATATTGATGATGTGGCCGCGCTTCTGTTCGACCATCTTCGGCAGGACGGTCATCGTCACCTTGAGGCAGCCGAAGTAATTGAGCTGCATCGTCCGCTCGAAGTCGTGGAAACGGTCGTAGGAATTCTCGATGGCGCGGCGGATCGAGCGACCGGCGTTATTCACCAGAATATCGACGACGCCGTGCTCGGCCAGCACCTGCTGCGTGACCGCCTCGGCCGAAGCCATGTCGGCGAGGTCGCCGACGTAGGCATGCAGTTTCAGGCCGGCCGCCGCGAATTCGGCGACCACCTCGTCAAGTTGCTCCTTGTCGCGCGCGATGGTCACCACGTGTGCACCGGCCTCGGCCAGCTTCCACGCCGTCGCCTTGCCGATGCCGGAAGAGGCGCCGGTCACCAGCACCACCCGACCCTCGACCTGGCCACGAAGGCTGCGGTCGATGAACAGATCGGGATCGAGATGACGCTCCCAGTAGTCCCACAGGCGCCAGGCGTAGGCATCGAGCGGCGGCACCGAAATGCCGGTGCCCTTGAGCGCACGGGTCGTTTCGCGGCAGTCGAAGCGGGTCGGGTAATTGACGAAGCGGAACATGTCGTCGGGCAGCCCGAGATCCTTCATGACCGCATGGCGAATGCGGCGCACCGGCGTCAGCGCCATCATGCCTTTGAGCAGGCGCGGCGGGATGAAGCTGAATAGCGCTGCGTTGATGCGCATCGTCATCTCCGGCGCATGGGCGGCGCGGGCGAAGGTATTGAGCAGGTCGCCGACGCGCATCGGCGTCGGGTCGACAAGATGGAAGCATTTGCCGTCCTCGCCCTTTAGATGAGCGATATGGTCGACCGCGGCGACCACGAAATCGACCGGCACCACGTTGATGCGTCCACCTTCGATGCCGACAGTCGGCATCCACGACGGCACCATCTTGCGCATTTTCTGGATCAGCTTGAAGAAATAGTAGGGGCCGTCGACCTTGTCCATTTCGCCGGTGCGCGAATCGCCGACGACGATGGCCGGCCGGAAGATGCGCCACGGAATGCCGCACTCGCGCCGCACGATGCCTTCCGAGTCGTGCTTGGTCTTGAAGTAGGGATGATCGAGCCCTTCGGCCTCCTCGAACATGTCTTCGCGGAACAGGCCCTCGAACATGCCGGCCGAGGCGATGGAACTGAACAGGTGGAAATGCTTGGCGCCGATGGATTCGGCGAACTGCACCGTATTGCGCGTGCCCTCGACATTGACCCGGAGCTGGATTTCGGCTTCGGCCGAAAGATCGTAGATCGCCGCCAGATGGAAAAAGTGCGTGGTCTTTTTGCCCAGTTTTTTGCGGTCGACCGCGGCAACCCCGAGCAAGGGCTGGGTCAGGTCGCCGACGACGGGGATCGCCCGGCTGTCGTCGCAACCCCAGAATTCGTAGAGTCCGGCCAGCGCGTCCTTTTCGGATTCGCGCACCAGAAAGAATATCTTGCTGCCTTCGCGCTCCAGCAGCTTTTTGACCAGACGCTTGCCGATGAAACCCGATGCTCCCGTGATGAAGTACTGCATGTTCGTCTCCTGGAATAATTTTTTAAATCAATGCCATTCTAGAATAGCTGACCTAGGAAATTAGTATGCCTGTTCTAACCGAATCTCC
>JAEUOH010000013.1 GCA_016790845.1 Dechloromonas sp. | reverse complement strand
GACCGCCGGCAAGCTCGTAGGACAAGGCCTCGCCGGGCGCCAGCAGGCTGGCCCACAGCTTGGCATCCTGGCCGATGGTGGTGCTGCCTTGTGCGCCATCGGGCGAGGCGACCAGCCGCCAGCGACCGCGCAATTCGGCTTCCGGTAGCGCTTGCTGCTCGTAGCTGGCCGGCGTGCCGAGTTGCGCCGGCTCGATCCAGATCTGCAGCAGGTGCGTGCCCTCGACCGGCGACGGGTTGAACTCGCTGTGCAGGATGCCCTTGCCGGCGCTCATGCGCTGCACCTCGCCGCGCCGGATGACGCCGCCGTTGCCGAGGCTGTCCTTGTGCTCCAGCGCGCCGTCGAGGATGTACGTGACGATCTCCATGTCGCGGTGGCCGTGCTTGCCGAAGCCGGCGCCGGGCACGATGCGGTCTTCGTTGATGACGCGCAGTGCCCCCCAGCCCATTTCCTTGGGGTCGTAGTACTCGGCAAAGGAAAAACTGTGCAGCGCCTTGAGCCAGCCGTGGTCGGCATAACCGCGATCGGCGGAAAGTCTCGGGATGATCATGGCAACTCCTTGTGAATTTGCGATGTAGCTTGGGTTCCATATTAGGCGTAGAGTTCATGCCTATCCAGCGAATAATTCTGGACTTATCGTTCAATTTAATTCACATGAAAATCTCGCTCGACCTGCTGCACATTCTCGACACCATCGACCGCCATGGCAGCTTCAGCGCCGCCGCGGTTGCCCTCCACCGCGTCCCGTCGGCGCTGTCGCATGCCGTCGCCAAGCTGGAAGACGAGCTCGACATCCCGCTTTTCGTCCGCGAAGGCCGCAAGGCGACGTTGAACGAAGCCGGGCGCGCCCTGCTCGACGACGGCCGCCATCTGTTACGCGCCGCCGACGAACTGGAACGCCGCGTGCAGCGTATCGCCAAGGGCTGGGAAACCGAGCTGCGCATCGCCATCGACACCATCATCCCGGTCGAGCGCCTGTATCCGCTGCTGCACAAGTTCTACGCCGTCGGCTGCGGCACGCAGGTACGGCTCGACCATGAGGTGCTGGGCGGCACCTGGGATGCCCTGGCCACTGGTCGCGCCGACCTCGTCATCGGCGCCCCTGGCGACATGCCGGCGCAGAGCGGCATCGCCACCCGCCGCCTGTGCGACCACGACCAGTTCGTTTTCGTCATCGCCCCGCAGCACCCGTTGGCCGCATGGGAGGGCGCCATCCCCGCCCGCGAACTGCTGCGCCACCGTGCCATCGTCGTCGCCGACACTTCGCAGGAGCTGCTGGCGCGCAGCATCGGCGTCGTCGAAGGACAGGACACGTTGCGCGTCCCCGACATTCGCGCCAAGGCCAGCGCCCAGGTGGCGGGCTTTGGCATCGGCCACCTGCCGCGCTGGCTGGCAGCGCCGGAAATCGCCGCCGGTCGGCTGGTCGAAAAGGCACTGGCTGAACCGCGCCCGGCCATGCCGCTGCATCTCGCCTGGCGCAGCCGTCAGCCGGGCAAGGCGCTCGCCTGGTTTCTGGCAGAACTGGAAAAGCCGGAAGAAACCGCCGTGCTGGTTGCCGACCTCTAGCTGCTGCCGGCCAACAAGGTCAGCGCAACACGCTCACGACGTTGCCTGACGCAGCGCGACTGGGGCCACAGCCAGGCGCTGGAACAGGTTGCGCGCACGCACCAGCGGCCAGCGGTCATAGAGCAGGATCTCGATCGGCCGCCACAGGGCGACCCAGCCGAAAATGATCAGACTGTGCTCAATGGTCTCGATGAAGCGCGAATCGGGGAAAGCGTTCTGTAGCGCAACGCCCGCCAGCGTGGCGAAAAGCATGACCAGCAGGCCGACGACAAGCCCCTTGCGGCCGAGGCGACGCAATTCGCTCAACTCGGTCTCCTGATCTCTGGCTCGCTCCTCGAAGTGGCGCTGGATTGCACCTTCCAGTTGGCGCGCCAGCACCGGCTCGCCGGCGGCTCCGTGCAGATAGACGATCAGTTTGATGGCAAGCTGCCCGGGAACTTCCCGCGCATAGGAAACGATGTAGCGCTCCGCCTGGCTGTCGAGTTCGCGCTCGCGAAATGGCGCGGGATCGAGGCTGTTGAACAGTTGCTCGACGGAATTGACGCGGATTTCGATTTCGTCGGCAACAGGCATTTCTCGCACGCTCATCATTGGCAA
>JAEUOH010000127.1 GCA_016790845.1 Dechloromonas sp. | reverse complement strand
AGCTTGAGCGGGTCGAGCACGGCGACGCGGCGTTCGTCGGACTCGTTCATCACTTCGCGCATCGCATCTTCGAACAGCACGTAGTCAATCAGCGAGTCGTTCTTGGAGACACCGATGCGGTCGGCGAAGAGCTTGAAGCCTTCCGGCGAATAGCCGCGACGGCGCGCGCCGACCAGGGTCGGCATGCGCGGGTCGTCCCAGCCTTCAACGTGCTTTTCCTGCACCAGCTGGATCAGCTTGCGCTTGGAGAGAACGATGTAGGTGAGGTTGAGGCGCGAAAACTCGATCTGTTGCGGCAGCGGGCGCTGCAACAGGCCGCCTTCGGCGATGCGCTCCAGCAGCCAGTCGTAGAACGGGCGCTGGTCCTCGAATTCGAGCGTGCAGATTGAATGCGTGATGCACTCCAGCGCATCCTCGATCGGGTGCGCGAAGGTGTACATCGGGTAGACGCACCATTTGTCGCCGGTGTTGTGGTGGGTGGCGTGGCGGATGCGGTAGATCGCCGGGTCGCGCATGTTGATGTTGGGCGAAGCCATGTCGATTTTGGCGCGCAGGATGTGCGTGCCATCGGCGAACTCGCCGGCCTGCATGCGCTTGAAGAGATCCATGTTATCTTCGACCGAGCGGTTGCGGTAAGGCGAATCCTTGCCCGGCTGGGTCAGCGTGCCGCGATTGGCGCGCATTTCCTCGGCGCTCTGGCTGTCGACATAGGCATTGCCTGTGGAAATCAAGTATTCGGCGAACTGCGCCATCCAGTCGAAGTAATTGGAAGCGTAGTAGAGGTTGTTCTCGCCCGCTTCTTCCCACGAGCAACCGAGCCATTTCACGGCATCGACGATGGAATCGACGTACTCCTGCTCTTCCTTCTCCGGGTTGGTATCGTCGAAGCGCATGTGGCAGCGGCCGCCGAATTGCTTGGCGAGGCCGAAATTGAGCAGGATCGACTTGGCGTGGCCGAAGTGCAGGTAGCCGTTCGGCTCGGGCGGGAAACGGGTGCGGATCTTGGCCGGGTCGAGTGGCGCGGCGGCATGTTCGGCAGCGAGACCGGGATGCCCGGCCCAACGGCGTTGCGCGTGCTTGCCGGCAGCGAGGTCGGCCTCGACGATGTTCTTGATGAAATTGGCGGCGGGTGCGACTTCTGGTTTGGCGGGGCTGCTCACGGTAAAACCTCTGTTTTCAATCGCGCTATTTTAACGGCTGGCGCTCTTAAACCGCTAAAATTCAGGCAATGTCCGCCCTGCACAACCTGTCCGCTCTCAACTTCCTCGCCGTCGGCATCGGTGCCGCGTTCGGCGCCTGGGCGCGCTGGCTGCTCGGGCTGGCCCTCAACCCGCTGTTCATCGCCCTGCCGCTCGGCACGCTGGCGGCCAACGTGATCGGTGGCTACCTCATCGGCATCGCGGTCGGCCTGTTCCACATCAACACGCATTTTCCGCTGGCCTGGAAACTGTTCGCCATCACCGGCTTTCTCGGTGGGCTGACGACTTTCTCGACCTTTTCGGCCGAAGTCGTCGAACGGCTGCTGGCCGGCCAGCTGGCCTGGGCCATCGGGCTGGCCTCGGTGCACCTGGCCGGCTCGCTGACGGCGACCTACCTCGGCCTGCTCACCGTCGGCGCGACGAAAATCTGGGCCTGAGCGTCAGCCCGTTCCTTCACAGCAGCAAGGCAATGCACAGCGCAGCACCGAACACATAGGTGCCCAGCGCGCCGACAAAGCGCGCCGGATTCGGCCTGGCCAGCGTCGGCCAGGCGACCAAGCCGATGACCAGCAGGACGCGGCTTACCGTGGCGGCCACCATCAAACCGAGTACGACCGCCGATGGGGCGTGCGCCCCAAGATACAGGATCAGCACAGCCAGGAAGGGCGCGAATTCGGTCGTGTTGGCATGCGCCCGGACCAACTTGTGCAGCCTGTTGGCCGGGTCATCGACGTAGCCCATGCTTCGGCGATCGCTAAAACGGCATACCGAGACAGCCAGGCCTAGGCCAAACAGCAGTAGGCCGAGGACGGCGGTGCAGATTAGGGCGACAATGTGCATGGTGTGTCCTCTGCGGTGGGCATTTCACGGGCCGGGCAGCCGCGCTTCCATTTCTAAATTAGCACCGTGACAATACCGCCGACAAGCGCGGCCGACCGACGATGCGACCCGCAGCGATGAACAGTGGCCTGCTGCGGTCGACCGTTCCGAAAGGTCAAAAATGCCTGCCGCTGATCAGAACAGACGGGAAAGATGTTCCGCCAACCCCTGTTCGTTGACGAAACTGATGTCGTACATGGCGGTATACGCTCGCGCCTTCTCGTCTTCCAGGCCGGCAATGTACATCAAGAATTGTTTGCCGGCCAGACCGAGCCGCTTTTTCAGCGCCAGGTAACGGTCGATGTTCTGGCGGAATTCGCCGCTTTTGCATTCGATACAGATCGGCGTCGTGCCATCGACCAGCATGAAGACATCGAGTTCGTAAGGATCGCCATTGGTCAGCACGATTTCGAGGCCCCGGGCGCAGGAAATGCGGCGGCCGCGCTCCTTGGCGTAGCGCAGGCTGGACATCAGGGCATGCCACTCCAGCCATTCGCCGTTGAAAAACTGGCGGATCGCCGGGGCGGTTTGCAGGATCAGGCGGATATTGTTTTCCTGCTTGTTGTAAAAACATTTCGCGACCAGGGAAAAGTCGTACAACTGCTGGCAGAAGGCCAAAAGCGCCTTGGCTTCATTCGGCGTTTTCTTTTCCAGCTTGATGGTGGTGCCGTTGTATTCCTTCTGTTGCGACCAGCGTATGCGATCGACCACCTCCTTGAATAGCATCAGATTGCTGCCGATCGCCTCGGCTGCTTCGTCGAAAAAGCCGCTGGTATCGACGCCGCGCAGATCGGCCTGCACCTTGATCTGGCGTTTGTGAAACCAGTCGTAGATCGGGCCATGCTGGATTTCGGTCGCCAGTTGATCGGTGTTGCCGAGGTCCAGGCCGGCCAACGGCGCAGCGGCAGCCGCCGCTTGGGCTGGCTTATGGGCTGTCGCAGGTGGCGACTTGAGGCGGATCAGTTCGCGCTGCGCATCGAAATACTTGTCGAGCAATCGCTCGATGAAGAAGAGCGTCGGGTAAACCTTGGCCGGTTCGGCACATTTCGGGCAGGCGACGCTCTGTCCGGCAAGGCCATCGCCTTGCTCGGCGAGCAGCCCGCATTTGTTGCAGCGCAGGATGGCCATGGATCGGTCACGGGAAACGAAATAATGACCGGAGTATAACCCGGCACTCCGGTGGAACGACTCAGGCGGCCTTGCGCAGCAGCTTCAGGCAGTCGACCGAAGCCGCCAGATCAAGCGCCGAAAAATCATCGAAATTCTTCAACTTCGCATTCGCCCCTTTTTCCAGCAGCAATTTAACGAGGTCAGGCTTGCTGTTCGATGAAACGTACATCAGCGCACTGGCGCCGTTGCCGTTTTGCAGGTCGATGTCGATACCGGCAGCGATCAGGCGTTCGATGATGGCGTGGCTGCCGTTGTAGCAGGCCAGCCACAGGGCGTTGCAGCCGTCGGCATTGGTGACGGAAATATCGACGCCGAGGCTCAGCAGCTCTTCAACGATGTCGAGCCGGCCCTCCTTGGCGGCGCGCATCAGTGGCGTGAAGCGGCCGTCGGCTTGCGGGGCGGAAAGAGCTTCGGCGGGAAAGGCGTGTTCGGAGAGAAAGGCGGCAAGGGTTGGGGTCATGGTTTTTCCTGTTGGCGTTGCGGGTAAGGCGGGCCGGTTTCGATGCGGGCGTCGCTGATCGGTGTGCCGACGGTGAAGTGATAGACGCTCTGCCAGCGGCTGCCGGCAAGGCCGAAAGTCTGGTGCACCGGGTCGTCGAAGAAGCAGCCGATGCCCGTCCCGCGCACGCCGGCGGCTTCGGCCTCCAGATAGAACACCTGGCCGACCAGCCCGGCCTCCCGCAGCAGTTCGCGGTAGCCGTGGCCTTCGCCGGTGGCGGCGCCGAATTCGCCGAGCATGCCGAGCGAGAAGGCGCTGGTTGAGGCGATGTCCTGATGGCACGACAAGGCGCGGGCGGTGCGCTGGAGTCCCTGCAAGCCCATGTCGGCGAGCTGGATCAGGCCAAGGTGGGCGGGGCATTCGGCGTCAACATCGGCGACCGGGCGCTGGCCGGGGAAGCG
>JAEUOH010000158.1 GCA_016790845.1 Dechloromonas sp. | reverse complement strand
AGCGTGCCGACGACCACCGTGGCCGGTACCGCCAGCATCAGGTTAAGCTGCAGGCCGAAATCCTCGACGTGCAATCCGTCGCGGTCGACCGGCCGGCCGGCGCGAATTTCAAGGGGCCGGCCAGTAACGCGTGCAACGCGGGCGACTGTCGTCTCGTTGCTCTTCAGGTAGCCGATCACCGGCTTGCCCAGCGCCAGCGCGAAGCCGACCTCGACACAGGTTCCGGAATCTGGCTCGCACCCGCGAAACGGGTTCAGATTGGCGAGCACGGCATCGGCCGCCTGGATCAGTGCGATGTTGGCCTGGTAGATGCCGGGCGCCGTGGTTTCGACCCCGTCGAGCGGCACCAGCGCGGCATGGCCGGCGGCGGCGCATATCTGGCGGGCTTCTTCGGCCCAGGCCAAAGCATCCGGGCGGAACACGTCGGGGCCGGCCAGGTAGAGCTTCATCGCCGCCCCGGTGAAATCAGTTCAATTTTTCGGGTCGACCGCAACACTGCTTGAATTTGCGCCCGCTGCCGCAAGGGCACGGATCGTTGCGTCCGGACTTCGGCGCTTCGCGGCGAACCGAAGCGCCCGGCCGCTTATTGCGCCAGAAGTTGTAGAGCGTCTGCACGATGAGCGGCAGGTTCTCCTGGATGTCGGCCACCAGACGGGCCTCCTCGGCCGGCGAGAACCAGCGTTCGCCGGCCTTTTCGACATCTTCCTTGAGCATGCCGTTGAGCAGGAACATCGGTTCCAGCAGTTCGGAAAGGTCGTCGGCATGCTTGCCGGCCAGTTCGAACCAGTCGCCGGCCAGCCCGGCGCCGAAGACGTAGGTGTCGGCCCAGGCCAGGTAATCGTATTCGTCGCCGCTTTCGTCGAGCGGATAGAGGATGGGCGCGATCGTCTCGTCTTCGAGCAGGGCGGCGGCGAGATCGTTGTTCAGGCGCATCAGCAGTTCGATCGTTTCAGCGACCAGCGCATCGTCCGCGTTGTCCAGCCCCTTGCCCAGTGCCTCCGGCAGCCAGACGGCCGGCTCGACCGGCACCGGCCCGCTGACGATGGCGCAGAGCATGGCCTGAATTTCGTCGAGGCGCATGGCGTCGCCTTGAAAGACATCGGCCTCGAGAAGCTCTTCCAGGCGGTCGAGATCGCTGTCGCTGAGAGGATTGGGGTTCATTCGCGGTATCCTGAAAAATCTCCTTGAATCATAGCCGAAACCGCCGGTCTTAGCCGATCGAACCTGACG
>JAEUOH010000123.1 GCA_016790845.1 Dechloromonas sp. | reverse complement strand
GCCATCGCGGTGGCGGTGGCCGGTGGCCTGCTGGTTTACGGATCGCTGAAAGTTGCACTCGGCCTGCGGCTGGATCAGGAGGACGAATATCAGGGCGCAGATTTGGCCATCCACCGCATAACCGCGACTCCGGAGCGCGAGCCGAACTGGTAACGGAATTGGCCTGATCGCAATAAATAAAGTCTGTCGGAGTGTAATAAAGTCTGTCGGACTGAATTGAAAAAAGCCCCGCCAAAGTGCGGGGCTTTTTGTTGTGCGTAGGCTTAAACTATACCCACCAAAGACAAGTGGATTCGGTTGATAAGCTCGAATAGGTAGGTAATCACCGTCCAACAAAGACATAGGTTGGGAATGCCTGCCCTTCAACTCTAGCATCAGCCAAGGCTATGGCTTCGCCTTGAGCTTCGGCAGACTTGTCAAATGGGAACCAACTGCGCCCAGCGCCAGGATTTGATCTTGGTATCTGCCAATACGAGCAACCTTGATCAAACCAGATTTGTACTGTGTTATTCACCATGCCAGGTGTTGTCGACAAGCGTCTTCCAGTCTTGCCCGGTACGTTGGCGATCGCCGAAAAAATTGGCGCAACGAACATTCTGACCACGGGCAGTCTTCCTGCAGATAACGAGGGGGACGAATCTTTAAGAATCATTATTCCCTTCTTCTCGGACATCTTGTGGGCCATCAGGGAGCCAGACGGCTCAGTGAATAAGTGCATCAACTGGAATATCAAGGACGAACAAGAGGCTTTTTCCTTGCCAGCACCGCAAAGGCGTCGAGGAAAAGCGTCTGCGGAAAGCGATAGAGACAGAACGGTTGCTCGTCATACCTTGGAGCGCCTCTACTATGAGGAGGCTGGCATTCGTACCGTCCAGATTGGATTGGATCAACTCGATGAAACCTTCCGGGAAAACCTGCGGCGGTTGTTCGGGCAGCATCGGCGAAGAATCACGCTTGATGAACAACTACAGAGAGCTTTGAAAGAGCACTTTGCCACGGCTTTGCAGGCTGGGGTGCCACCATTTGAAGTGATTCTCGACCTTAAGCGCCGGCATCAATTTGACATTCACGATGCAAGGACATTGCTGTGGCAACTGATTTGGCGACGGGAACTGAGAGTGGATCTGTTTTCCACCCTCTTGATTGATCGGCCCCTGAAGCCCGAGAGCATCGACCCCTTGGAAAAGTATGCAGACTGGTTCAGGGGGTAAGCATGCAGTGCGGTTCAATTCTCGATGCACCGAATGGGTTCGGTGTCCTACGTAAAGATTTGGATTACGTTTTTCTGGTAAGTGGGAAAGAAAGAGTCTTACTCGCTCAGCTAGGGACGCCCAATTCGAAAGGCAAAATAAATCCCGGAGCTCATCTCATTCCTTTGTTGCGTGATGATTTTGAGGAAGCGCTCGACGCCGGTCTATTGCTCGATACCGGGGAAATAATCACCCTCCCGCCATGGCTGGATGAGATCAGTGAGAATGACCTTGAGTTGTGTGATGCTCGTCGTCCCAAACCGAAAATCTTCCATAAGGATCGTGCTGAAGGTCGATTACTCAAAATTGCCGAGGCCATCTCGGATCCTCGAACGTGGATGTTTGCCGAAGATCCGGAACGCGCGCTAAACCACATGGCGAGAACGGAGGGGTGCAACGAAACTCGTTATCGAACCTGGGCCATTACCTACGTGGCGTGCAGCCGAAATATATGGGCACTTCACTCCCCCTGGCACAACATTGGGCGATGGGCTCGCAAACTGCATCAGAAAAAATTTGGCAGGCCTTCGCTCAGGTTTGGCACTCGCTATGGCAGTGCCGAGGATCCCGAACTGACGCAGAAATACGTTGCTGGCTACGAAGAGTACGCGAAGTTGGGACGCACGCTGCAAGAAGTCTATGACCTGATTATGGTCAAACGGCTCAAATGTAAAATTGCCTCTCACGGAAAACAAAAATTCAAGGTGTTTATTCCGCCTGCTGGACAAGGTTTCTACACCTATGATCAGTTTCGTTACCGGTTAATCAAAAAATTCGGACTCGAGCAAATACAGATGGATCTCTATGGAGAGATTCGGGTGCGTACCAAAATGACTCCTTCAAAAGGGAAGTACGCCGAGCATTTAGTCAATCTCATGGAAGAGGTCGAGGCCGATGCGTTTAGTTGCGCTGAGTTGCCTCGTGGATATGTGATGGATTTGTGTGTTCGGCATCTGTGGATCGAACTTGATGGCCGGTTGTACCAACTAGATGCAGAGTTGAAAGTGGGCGGAGATACCGACGATCTCTACGTCAGCCTAAGCGAACTAGAGCAATTTGCCGAGGCTCGGGCCGAGATAAATTCGGCATTTCGTCAGCACCGACGAGCCGCCTCGGCCGAGGGGATTATTCGATTTGAAGAGGATACTGGGGACGACTGGGATTCCATCCAGAGGAAAACGGGGCGACCGAAAAAGACTGCGCAGGCCAGACAGGAAGAGAGAGAAGCCAAGCAACAAGGGTCGCGAGGGCGGAGAGCATGAGCCAATATCCCAATTTTTGGGCCCAGCGATTCGAGCCCCTTCTCCAACGAGAAGCCTTGAAGCATGCAACCGAGCATTACCCTGATCCGCTGGTCGATTTGGGTCGATTCCCACTCGTCTTGGCTGCAGAAATGCTCAAGAAGTCCCTTGAGTCGATTTTTTATCCGTCGGAGCAGTGCCTCGACATACTACAGGGGTGGGTCGGTGAAGCGTATGCCCATGCCTGCCTGATTTACACAGATCCGCTTGAGTTTTGCGCGTCGATCCAATCGCAATCTGAAACATCCCCGCTACCTGAATGGCATTACCCATCTATATTAACGGGGCTGGGGGGCTCGGAAAAACCGCTGTGTCCGAAGCATTCCAGCGCGCCATGATGCGTGACGTATCGATCACAACGCCTGACGGAACAACTTGGCCGCTGAAATCGAGTTGGTACGTAAAGTTTCGCGACATCAAAACCGAGAATGGTTTCTGGAAGCGATTGGGTTCCACCTATACAGCAACGCATGACAACGTTTCTTATTGCCGCAGCATGGCCTACCGGCTTGGCATTTGTCATTTAGGTCTCGATGAGTTGCAGTTCTATACGCTATCCAAAGAGGCGAATACCAATATTGCAAGACTGATGATGACAGCGGGGAGCTTAGGAATACCCATAACTGCCGTTGGCAACTACAGCTTGGTTCGCCGTTTAGAGAAGCGAGCGCCTTCTGAGCGGCAACGTCTGTTGAGGAAGGTAACAGTCATGACGCCGGACGATCCCGAAGGAAGCGATTGGGCGAAATACTTGGCGTGCCAAAAAGCAGCACTTCCGGAGGTTCTTGCGATAGATCCAAAACGCGACGGCCCCAGAATTAATTTGCTTGCTGGGGGGCAAAAGCGTGCTGAGTCACGTCTTATGGAAATCGCATATAGAAATCAGCGAAACGCCCGCAGTAACAGAGACGTACAAATCACTCTCGCAGACCTTGAGGCCGCCTATGAGTCCCGTGAATTCCAATTCGATCGAGAGGACATTGAAGAAATCACACGCCGAATTCTTCTGAACGAGACGAAGGAGGATGATCTGTCATGCCCCATCCAATTGCCCGAGACTCAGTTACAGCAATTTAAACGGCGCGCTGAGCAGGAGCGGGACAGTCGAGTGGCCCATAAAGAACTTGAGGATGCCTTGACAGCCGAAGACAAGCGGCATCTTGAAGGGGCATTCAATACACCACGGAAACCGCAGGCGACCGCGAACGTGAGATCCATAAATTCAAAACGGCCGAAAAAACAAACATTGGCAGATCTGGCAAAAAATTCCGCGATATTTTCAGAGAGTGTTTGAGAAGCAAAGAAGGAGAGATTGTGTCTTTACCAGATTCAGAGCTACTTGATGTGCTTAAAGGAAAGTTGGGAATACACACAGACGCTGAGGTCGCCAGAATTTTAGGCGTCTCTAGTAGTGATATTTCGCAAATTCGAAGCAATCGGCGCAGGTTGCCGGATTATCCTCGGTTTGTGGCGTACGACCTTCTGGGTTTTCCCTGGGCGAAATCAGTGTTGAAGTATGTTTTTTATGAAGATCTTAAACAGAACGATGAGAAATTTAAGCAAATGAATGCCCTGCGCAATAAATTTGCGCGAGACGCTTGCCTCTATTACTCCGGGGCGCTGTACATCAACCTCCCAATGATTCGCGCGTTTATTGCCACCACTCCTGCCGCAGGTAGATTAGGTGAAATACCATCTGTGGATAGTATAGAGCAGTTGCGAGATAGCCTTGAGGGGCTACAGGTCTGGTGTCAACAAGCTCTGGCGGAAGCGAAATTGAAGATTGCTCCCTTGGTCACTGCTGAAAGCGCCCATGCCCTGACTATTGGTGATGTACGCTCTTTTGAGCTTTCAGTTCGAACTCGTAGGGTTGGTTATTGGGGCGTCAGCAAAATGGTCGTGGGTGAGATCTATGGGAAAACCAAAGGCTCCACCTATTCAATAGCCATTAATCCAGTCTGGATCACCTGTAGCCATGCATACGCAATACTTTCATCCGGAATTACAAGGCTATGTGGAATATTCTCGGTGAGGCACGTTGATCAAGACAAGAATATCGTATTTGGTGAGCCAATTATTTTGGGAGAGCCTGCTTCAGATAGCCTAAGGCAGATGGATCCTAATAGGTACTATCTGTTATGCAAGAATAACGAGACTTGAGAAACCACGCTATGACCGAGGGAGGCTGATGTGATGACAATAGCACTGTCACGTTACCTAGACCAAGCGCAAGTCAGCAATCCCTTCCTGCTCACCCGCATTGCCGCCACCCGCCGATTCGAAATGACGCATCGGGGAGGGATGCTGAATGCCAACCAGTTCGTACGTCCCATCCGCCAAGGGGGTTACCACAACCCGGTCACCGAACAGGATACGGAAGTCTTCAAGAATGCCGGAGGACAGCATGACCACGGCCGTGTCCTCGGTCAATCCAACGATCATCGCTGGTTGAAAGGCCAGAGGTTTATTGCTCTGCACGCGATGAAATGAAAAAGGCCTTAGCCACCCACGACAGCATAGCTCTAATTGCTAAATGTGGGACGAGTGACTAAGACCAGATTCAATCATGGTCAACTCACTCACAAAAGGCAAGCCCTCATCGATTGGTGAACGCCGGCGACCCTAATAGCCGAAAATCGGTCTCATGCCAGTGACAACAGGCAGTACCTCGGCCATACCGGCCGTTGGCCGATAGATCTCTATCAAGCGGCATTCTGGGCGTAAGCCGCCGTTCGGTGGCTGAATAACTTGACCTTCAGATTTCCTGAGTCACGAACACGAACTTCCAACCCAATGTTCCTTCTCAAATTTTGGTTAGCGGGTATGAATATGCAGCAGCCAATTGCAATTCCCCATATTTCAGTTAATTGGTGATCGTCGGCATAGTATCGCTCTGGCCAGATATTGAATAACCGTCATCTCTAAGAAAGATGAGATTCAGACCTCAGGTGCGACGAAAGAAATTCGATGAAGCAGGCTATTCGGGTGGCGAGGAAGCCCTGCTTGTAATAGACCGCCCAAACCGGTTGCCTCCAAGGCTGTACGTAGTCGGGCAGAACTTCGACCAGGTCGCCACTGGCAATGTCTCCATGAACCAGGAAATCCGCAAGGCATCCAATGCCGTTGCCACTGTGTACAAGGTAGCGCAACGTTTCACCATTCGAAGCTGCAATTGTTGGCTCGATTGGGTAACCGTTAGCGCCGTCATGATGCAGCGGCCACAGGTTCAATGACGATGGCTGAGTGAAGCCGAGCAGTTTGTGCGCAGCCAGTTCGCCAACCTCCTGCGGCTGGCCGTAACGCTCCAGGTAGTCAGGCGCGGCGACGAGGCGCAAGCGACTTTCGAAGAGCAGCCGGGCATTCAGCGTTGAATCCTGCAATTGCCCGACCCGCAGTGCCACGTCGGCACGGTGTTCGATCAGATCCACAATCGTTTCTCCCCCCGTGAGTTCAAGACGGATGCGGGGATAGAGGCGGCAAAACTCGGGCAGCAAAGGCGCCAGGACATGATCGAAGACCGGTGTCGCTGCGTTGATGCGTAGCAGTCCGGAAGGATGTTCGGCTGCCGACTGCAGCGTCAGAGTCGTCGCTTCCATTCGGTCGAGGATGTCACGGGCGTTGGCTAGAAACCAGCGGCCTTCGTCGGTCAGATCGAGCCGGCGGGTGGTGCGGGTAATCAGGCGCACGCCCAGCTGCCTTTCGAGCTTGCCGATGCTCCGGCTAATTCCGGAGGGCGTCAGCTTCAAGCGTTCCGCGGCGGCAGAAAAGGAGCCTTCCTCAATCACGGTGACGAAGGCTTGCAGGGTTTCAGTTGATAGCATTGTTGATTTTTAGTCAAAGGATATTGCATTTGTGACCTATTTTTCTACGCTTTTCAAGCAAAGACAATGCGGGCTTCGTAATCATCTTCGTTTCAGGAGTCCACTATGCCCCTTGCTCTCTGGGCGCTCACTTTGAGTGCCTTTGCCATCGGCACCACCGAATTCGTCATCGTTGGGTTGATCCCGACCATCGCCGCCAATCTGGACGTTTCTTTGCCCTCCGCCGGGCTCCTTGTCAGCCTGTATGCGCTCGGTGTCGCCATTGGCGCACCGGTTTTGACCGCGCTGACCGGCCGTGTGCCACGAAAATTTCTCCTGCTCGGTCTGATGGCGCTGTTCACCGTGGGCAATCTGGTCGCCTGGCAGGCACCCGGCTACGAGGCACTGATCATTGCCCGCGTGTTGACCGGTTTGGCTCACGGGGTCTTCTTCTCCATCGGTTCGACGATCGCCACCGGCCTGGTGCCCAAGGAAAAGGCAGCCTCCGCCATTGCGCTCATGTTCTCGGGCTTGACCGTGGCACTCGTCACCGGCGTGCCCTTGGGGACCTTCATTGGCCAGACTTTCGGATGGCAATCCACCTTTCTGGCAGTCTCCGGACTGGGCGTGATTGCATTTTTCGGCAGTCTGATCCTGATTCCGCGCGAACTCGCCCAGACAAGGCCCTCGACGCTCCTCAGCCAGTTTGCGGTGCTCGGCAAGCCGCGCCTCCTGCTGGTGTATGCCATGACGGCGCTGGGTTACGGCGGCTCGTTCACCGCTTTCACCTACCTCGCTCCTATGCTGGAACAGGTTAGCGGTTTTCAGGCCTCTGCCACCGGATTGCTGATGTTGGTCTACGGTGTGTCGGTTGCCGTCGGTAACGTCTGGGGCGGCAGGCTGGCCGATAGAAAGGGGCCGGTACGTGCGTTGCAGATCATCTTCGCCGGGCTGGCAGGGGTTCTGTTGTTGCTTGCCATCACGGCGAGCTCGCAATGGTTGGTTGTACTTACCGTGTTGCTCTGGGGTGCCGTCGCTTTCGGTAATGTCGCCGGCTTGCAACTCTATGTGGTGCAACAAGCAGAGCGCGAGACGCCGCACGCAGTAGACGTGGCGTCCGGTCTGAACATCGCAGCCTTTAACGTGGGTATCGCCTTCGGCGCCTGGGTTGGTGGCCACATCGTTACCCAGCTCGGGATCATGGCAACACCATGGATCGGAGCGTTGATCGTATTCGTGGCGCTGGCCCTGACCACCTGGTCGGGCGCCCTCGACCGGCGAACCGAAGCTGCACTGTCCTCGACTGCCTGACCGCTATTCACGGGTAGCATTGAGCTAGCTTCCCATCGCTACCAGGAGAAAACCATGAAAGCCATAGTGACCGGCCATACTCGCGGATTGGGTCAGGCCGTGGCCGCCGCGCTGCTCGGACGGGGTATACCGGTCCTGGGCCTCGCCCGTAGTGAATGCCCAGAACTCGCCGAACAGTTCCCCGAATTGTTGCAGCAGGCCACGCTCGATCTCGCCGACCCTAACGCCCTGCTAAGCTGGCTGGACGGTAACGTCCTCGATAGTTACCTGGAAGGCGCGACATCGGTAATGCTGATTAACAACGCCGGCATGCTTGGGCCGGTCACTCGCCTGGGACGTCAAGAAGCGGGTGCGCTAGTCCAGGCGGTCAGCCTGAATATCACTGCACCACTCCTGCTCAGCAATGCTCTTGCACGCAAATATATGGGCCCGTTGCGCATTGCCCATATCTCCAGCGGTGCCGGGCGCTCAGCCTTTGCCGGCTGGAGCATCTATGGCGCGACCAAGGCAGCCCTCGACCACCATGCCCGCTGCGCGGCTGCGGACTGTCTCAGTCGCTTGCGCATTTGCAGTATCGCGCCGGGCGTCATCGACACCGACATGCAGGCGACAATACGCCGCACCTCGGCTGAGGATTTTCCACTTCTCGACCGCTTCCTCGCCCTCAAGCACCAAGGGGAACTCGCATCACCCGCCGATGCGGCTGAACGGATGGTGCACCATCTGCTGAGTGAGGATTTCGGCAAAGAGGCGGTAGCTGACTTGCGCAGTCTGCCGTCCGCCTGACCGTGGAATAAGGCAAGCGGCCAGAAGTGGAAGTTCGCCCTGGCTGGATTGCCGCCACTGGAATGACTGGTTCACTTTGATAGCGGCCTGACATGCAATTCCGGCTCGTCGGCCAAAGTCGCCCTTCACTCGATGATCTGACTCAGAGGTCAATGGGCCGCTCAGCGACGCCGAAGCCGGTCTGCTTCACGTCAGCAATGCTTACGCATTGAGCTGTCTAGCCAAATCCAAGAGATCATTGGCAACGAGATCAACTGTGCACTCAGGATCGATTTCCCCTTTGCCCGGGCCGAACTCATCAGGTCTGCGAATGAAGGCAGTTTTGAGCCCTACTGAAGCAGCCGCCGCCAGATCAGAAGAATGGGCTGCTACCATCATTGTCTGGGACGGTTCTAGGTCAAATGCTTCGGCTGCTGACAAATAGACTACAGGCTTGGGTTTGTAATCGCGAGCGAACTCTGCTCCCAAGATTGCATCCCAAGGAAAGTTATTTTTCCTTGCCAGGTCAACCATTAGAGAAATATTGCCATTCGAGCATGGCGCAAGCCGAAATCGGGTACGTAGTCGATTCAGCCCTGCTGTAACGTCAGGCCATGCTTCAAGACGATGCCAAGCCAGATTGAGCTTTTGACGCAGCGTCTCGTCCAGAGTAATGCCAAACCGCTCAAGAACAATGTCAAGATTTCTGAGATGCAAAGCATCAAGCTTGCAGAACGCTATATTTCCTGTGCGTACTTTTTCCATTGCCGGCTGATACTCATCTCGCCAAGCATCTGCAAAAGCAAGCCAATCGAGTTGGAACCCCTGAGGTCTAAGAATTAACTCGGCCTCCCGTGCCACGCTGGTACGCCAATCAACCAGCGTACCAAACACATCAAAAATAAGAGCGTTGATCTTTTTCATATAAAACCCAATATACAATTTTCGTAGGCCGATTGGAGAATCTACCCCAACTATTCAATTGCACTAGAAGCCAGCTACGCCCTTTCACCTGTTCAAGTTTGGTGTTCGGACAGAACGTCCAGTGGATAGAGGACCTTTACGCTCGGCAATTGCTGAAGCCATTCAGCTGCTTTTTCGCGGTATTCGAGGTAATGCTGACTTACCTTGTGAGCTTCAAAAGCCACCTTATCCTTGTAGCTTTCAATCAGGTAAAAACCTTCGTCACCTTCTCCTGCAATGAAAAGGTCGTAGGTAATGTTGCCGGGCTCTGCCCGGGTGGAACTGACCAGCGATTTCAGTGCAAGCGCAACATTTTCCCGGTGTTCCGGTTTGGGTTGCAAACTGGCAAAGACGTGAACGGTCATTTCATTCTCCTTGATAGGTATTAGGTTGCGGTGCAGCCAGGTTCAGGCAGCGCGGTAGCGTTCGAGCCAATGAGCGTAGGGGGCTGGCAGTGTCCATGCCGCGCCCTCGATCTGTAGGACTTGAGCGGCGTGATAGGGCCAATGGGGATTGGCAAGATGTGCCCGTCCGATCATGACCAGATCGAGTTGCCCGTTGGCCACGACCTGATTGGCCATCACCGGGTTGTCAAACCCCCAGGCGGACGCCACGGGGATTTTGGCCTCATGCTTCACGCGCGCGGCGATCGGTGCCAGGAATGCCGGCCCCCAAGGAATGGCAGCCTCCGGGGTGGAAAATCCGATGCTGACATTCAGAAAGTCGAGCCCCGCATCGCGGAACCGGGTCACCAGCTGTATCGCATCGGTCAGCGTTTCATCGTCCCGACCATCGTATTCAATGACCCCCAGGCGAACCGTGAGCGGCAGCTGTTCTGGCCATACCTGGCGGACGGCGGAGAGCGTCTCCAGCAGGAAGCCGCCCCGGTTTTCCGGGCTGCCGCCGTATTCGTCGGTGCGCTGGTTTGCGTGACGGGAAAAGAAACTCTGGCCGAGATAACCGTGCGCGAAATGGAGCTCCAGCCATTCGAAGCCGGCATCACGCGCACGGATGGCGGCTGCGACGAAGTCATGGCGGACTCGCTCGATATCGGCCAGGTCCATGGCTTTCGGCACTCGGGGCAAATGGCCGCCAAACGCCACGGCGGACGGTGAAATCGTCGTCCATGCACGCGGATCATGTTCCGGGATGTGGTCATCACCTTCCCACGGACGGTTGGCATTGGCCTTTCTGCCAGCATGGCCAATCTGAATGCCGGCGACTGCACCGGCTGCCTTGATAGCCTTGGCCACCGGTTCGAGCGCGGTAGCCTGGGTATCGTTCCAGAGCCCTAGGCAGGCGGGGGTGATTCGCCCCTCCGGGGAAACAGCGGTGGCTTCGACAATTACCAGGCCGGCACCGCCACGAGACAAAGCCGCGTAATGTGCCAGATGCCAATCATTGGCCATCCCCGCTGTCGCAGAATACTGGCACATCGGCGGAATCGCGATACGGTTGCGCAGTTCAACGGATTTGAGGCGATACGGCGTAAATAGCTGGGACATGATGTGTGGTTTCCTGCTTCGAGATTCGTCATGGAAGATCGGCAATGTGAATGACCACCTTGCCTTGGTTCTGGCCTGCCTCGGCCGCTCGGAGGGCATCCGGCACGGCCTCCAGCGGGATCACCTGACGGATCATCGGGTCAAGCTGGCCGTCGGCCATCTGTTTCGCCATGAATTCGCCACTCCGGGCGATATCACGCAAGTTCTCGCTATCGCCGTGCTGGTAGGCAAACCCTAGGGCAACGTCGTGGATGGAGATGGCCTTTCCCCATGGAGGCAGCGTCGCGTCGCTGGGGCGGCCCACTACGCAGACGATGTGACCGTTGTGACGCAGCACAGGCAGCAAAGCAGCGGAGGCCGCTCCCGAGACCATGTCGATCACCGCATCGACGCCTCGCCCACCGGAAAGCGCCATGACGCGCTCCACGACGTTTTCGGTCTTGTAGTTGATGACCTCATCGGCGCCCAGTTTACGAAGCCGTTCCGGCTCGCTGGAGGCGGTTGCGTACACCGTGGCACCCAGCGCCTTGGCAAGCTGGATGACGAATCCGCCCACACCGCCACCGCCGGCATTGACGAGCACAGATTGGCCGGCCTCCAGGTGCGCCTTGCGATAGACCGCCTGCCAGGCGGTAATGCCGGCGCAGGGGATCGTGGCGGCCGCATCGAACGCCAGATGTGCCGGTATCGCACAGACAATGTCCTGGCTCACCACCACGTACTCGGCAAACCCGCCCCAACGCAGGAGGTTGTTCAGGGTGATCACGCGGTCGCCGGCCTTCCAGGCTGAAACCTCAGGCCCCACGGCATCGACGACGCCTGCCGCATCAATCCCCAGGACATGCGGCAGGGCCAGCGAACTACCGCCCTTGGCAAATTTGAAATCGACCGGATTGATGCTGGAATACGCGACCTTGATGCGAACCTCGCCCGGCCCGGGTACGGGCACAGGAACTTCTTCGAGCGACAGTTCGTAGGGGCTGCCGACTTGATTGAGCAACAGTGCTTTCATGGCTGTTCTCCTTGCCACTCAAGCCTTCATGCCAAGGGCTCCGATCAGCATGTCGGCAACCTTTTCCGAAGACTGGGGGTTCTGGCCGGTGATCAGCTGGCCGTCCCGAATGGCAAAGGCCTGCCAGTTATCGCCCCCTTCGAAGACACCGCCCAACTCACGCAAGCGGCTTTCCAGCATGAAAGGGACCACGCCAGCCAGGCCGACTTCGCGCTCCTCAGCGTCGGTGAATGAATTCACACGGTGGCCTAGCACCATCGGCTGCCCATCGCCACGAACGGCGGAGACCAGGCCGGCGGCACCGTGGCAGACCGAAGCGATGAACTTGCCCTGGCCGTAAGCAGACTCCACTGCGGCCTTCACGCCGCGATCCGTTGGTAGGTCCCACATCGTGCCGTGTCCGCCCGGGAGGAAGACTGCATCGAAGTCTTCGACCTTCAACTCGAGTACGGGGCGGGTATTTTCAATCATGGCCTGCAAGGCCGGATCGGTCAGCATGCGTTCGACAGCAGGGTGATTCGTTCCCCAGGCTTTGACACTGCCAGGGTCGATGGGCGCTTTGCCACCGGCGGTGGAGGCAATCACCACCGAGGCGCCGGCATCAACGAGGGCGTAGTACGGCACGGCGAGTTCTTCGGCCCAGAGGCCGGTGGGCTTGTCGGTATGGCCCATCCGGTTGCTGGAGGTGACGATCATCAGAATACGGGTTTTCATGATTATTTCCTTGTCGAGAAGTGATGGATTACAGCGCGGCTTCGAGAATCTGGCGGCTCACCGCCAGGGTGACGTCGCTGCGTTCGCCCAGCGCAGTCATGCCGTGGGCTTCGAGTTGATGGACGATGGGATCGATGGCCGTAGCATCCAGCCCGTAGGCAGAAAAGCGGGTTGGCACCCCCAGGCTTTCAAAGAATGCTTCGGTGCGTGCAATGGCCGCATCAATACGCATCTCGTCGGTGCCTTCGTGCAGTTGCCAAACCCGCGCGGCGTACTGAAGCAGCTTGGCCCGCTTGGCCTCACGCCGTACTTTCAGATTGGCCGGCAACACCATGGCCAGTGTCCGGGCATGGTCGATGTCATGCAGCGCCGTGATTTCGTGGCCGATCATGTGGGTGGACCAGTCTTCCGGCACGCCGGCGCTGATCAGGCCATTGAGGGCCAAGGTGGCGACCCACGTCAGGTTGTCCCGGGCTTCCTCGTCCGGCTGCGGATCGAGCACGCGCGGCCCAATGTCGATCAGCGTTTGCAGCAGACTTTCGGAGAAGCGATCCTGGATCAGGCCCCCTGCCGGGTAGGTCATGTACTGCTCCATGACGTGGGTGAAGGCATCGACCACGCCATTGGCGAGTTGTCGTTCGGGGAGCGTGTTCGTTTTCGTGGGATCCAGGATGGAGAACCGCGGGAAAACATGGTCGCTCAGGAACGAAAGCTTCGCCTTCGTGGCACGGCGGGTGATGACGGCGCCGGAATTCATCTCCGAGCCGGTGGCGGGCAGGGTCAGCACACTGCCAAACGGCATGGCGCTTTGGACGACTGCCCCGTGGCTTTCGAGAATTCCCCAGGGCTCACCTTGGTAATGCACTGCAGCGGCCACGAATTTCGTGCCATCAATCACGGAGCCGCCGCCGACTGCCAGCAGAAAGTCCAGATCGTTGCTGCGCACCAAATCTACAGCTCGCATCAGGGTTTCGTAGGTCGGGTTGGGCTCGATGCCGCCGAACTCATGGATGTTCCGGCCTTGCAGGGCTGTGCGTACTTCGTTCAAGGTGCCGTTTTTCTCGGCACTACTGCCACCGTAGAGCACCAGAATTCGTGCATTGACGGGGACTCGCTCGCTCAGCTGGGCGATGGAGCCTTGGCCGAAGACGATGGCCGTCGGATTGTGGAAAGTGAAGTTCAACATGGGAAATCCTTTGATGGGTATCGGAGCAATTGCTCAGCGCTTGTTCAGTGCTTCAATCAGTGCGGCGGCCAGGGCATGGTCAGAGAAGGGGTTCTGACCGGTAATCAGTTCGCGATCCACCACCACATTCGGCTGCCAGGCTTCCGAAAACTTCATCTGGCCACCTGCTTGTGCCATGGCCTTTGCCGGGTAGAAGCGCAGCTTGTCGCCTTTCAGGGTGTCCTCAAAAACCTTTTCTTCGGGGTCCGAGAAGATCGTCATGCGGTAGCCGTTGTAGATCCAATTCGTTACCTGGGGCTGGCTGTTCTTGACCAGCGCCTGCTCATACCCACGGGGGTCGTCCTGGGCAGCCAGGAGCGTGATCGGCCCATGGCAGATGGCGGCGGTGGGTTTGCCTTGTGCGTGGAAATGCCGCAGCAGCGCCCCGACCTCCGGGTTGTTCGACAGGTCGATTAGCGGTGCATGACCGCCCGGGATGAACACAGCCGCATATGCATCGAGACCGGACTTCATGACTTCGGCCAAGGGCTTGATCTTCCCTGGGGCCGTGAGCTCGGCCGCGACGCCCTGAATTCGCCGCATCTCATCGGTGCTTCCCCCGAAGTAAAGTGGATCAATCGAACGCTGATCAGGTTTGGGTTGATTACCTTTCGGCGTGACAATTGTCAGTTGGTAACCGGCGCGCAGCAACGCATCGGCGGGAACACCGAATTCATTGAGGTAGTAACCCGACGGGAAGGTCTTGCCGTTCTGCAACGGCAATTCGGTTTCACTGGAGAGCAAGACCAGCACCTCGCCCTTCGGCGCGGCATGGGAGGTGGCGGATACGGCAAGTGCCAAGGTCAGAAACATGGATTTGAATAGTGTTTTCATGGTGATCAGTCGATTCATCGTTGAATGGAAGGTGCGTTTTCCCAAGAGCCGAAACGACATCTTGTGTGGAACGAACTTTATTGATCGACTTCATGGAGATAAACTGGCTTTGACGTAATTTATCTATTACATAAATGAACAAATGAGAACCTTCGATCCCGTCCAACTGGGAAGCATTGAGTTGTTTTGCAAGGCCGCAGAACTGGGCAGCTTTACCGCTGCTGCTGAAGTGCTAGGGCTGACGCCGGCATCAGTCAGCCGCTCGATCAGCCGCCTCGAGTCGAGATTGGGGGTACGGCTTTTCGCTCGCACGACCCGGCACATCCGCCTGACCAGCGAAGGCGAGCTGTACCAGCAGCAATGCCAGCAAGCCCTGGAGCAGATCGCGGAAGCGGAGCGGATGATTACCGGGACCCAGAAAGTCCCTAGTGGCGTACTGCGTCTGAGCGTGGGGACGCCCTATGCCCATTACCGTTTATTGCCCTTGCTGCCCCAATTTCAGGCAACTTACCCACAGGTCGAAGTGGAGTTGAGCATCTCCAATCGCGTGGTGGACTTCGTCGATGAAGGGTTTGATCTGGCTATCCGGCTGGGCATCCCGCAGGATTCCAGACTGATCGCCCATACGCTGGAGGATGCCTCTCTGGGCGTTTTTGCAGCGCCCTCGTATCTGGCAGCCCGCGGCACCCCCAAGACCTTGGCCGATCTGGACGGCCATGACTGCATCCAATTCGTGCTGCCGAGTACCGGACGCGCCATGCCTTGGATTTTCAGGGATGCTGCCGGCAAGGACATCGATTTCAATTTTCGCAGCCACAAGCGGGTACATGATGACGTGCTGGGATGCGTCAATTGGTCGATTGCGGGTGGCGGGTTGTTCCAGATTTATCATTTCATTGCCCAGGCGGCAGTCAAACGTGGCGAACTCGTGGAAGTTCTACAAGGCGCAGGCGGGCGCACGCGCAGGTTCTCCATTCTTTATCCACAGAACCGGCACCTTTCCGCCCGGGTACGTGCCTTTGTGGATTTCATGGTGCGCGCAGTGCGCCGTTGATCTGTTGGGTTTGGGGGGAACAACCTGAACGCGTATAACATGTCTTATGCTGCCGAGAGGCTGATAGTAGGCGCATAGCAGCCCGATTCTGGCCAAAGGCCCAAAGTCTGCTTTGGCCGAAGTCCGGTCTGATGTAAGCGACAACAGGCAGTTGGTCGGCCGTTGCTGCCGCTCAGTCCCTTCAAACTGGGTGACTGGTTTGGGACGCTGAACAGACTCTACAGTGACTACGAAATCCGAGGCGATTCACACCAGCCAAATACCTGTACGCCACTCGTTCGCACATGCCGGCGAATATCCTGATTTGCCAGTTGTTTTGCTCTCCCACCGAACCGGATAAACGTCCGAACGCCCCTGAAAGAGGCGCCGGAAAAGCTTCACCTTTTCGTTCGTTGAGAGTTGAAGGGGTTCTGCTTGAATAGTGGCAGGTGGTTCTGGCTCACGGGAGGGAGAGCGCCAATCGATTCCGTGGGACTCTAGGAGCGCAATCAGCCGGGCATTCTCAGCCTGGAGGATTGAAAGCGGATCATTGTCATGGCTGCCCATGAGATCAGTGTAGCAACCAGTTCCTCATCGACGTGATCTTCGCAAGCTAATGCCCAGCTGCACGAACCAAACATGACAGAAGAGAAACTGCTGCCTCCCTACCCGCGTATGGGAGAAATTTACCGAACACTGGCGCTGGCATTCGACACAAAGGCAAGGAACAGGGATGTCGACAGATATGCTCGCGAAGGAGATATCGATTGGCGGTTCCCGGGCAGTCTGGTCGAGGAACTCTTCTTCAAGCCCTTCTATGCGGTACTTGATGAGGAGTACGCAGGAGTGCTCTGCGCGGCTCTGATCAGGTTCTATCAGGACTACATCTCGCTCGTCGCTTCGCTTGGACTTGATGCTCTTCTGCGGAAACAGGCGCTTCCCGTCCTTATAGAAAGCTTCTTTGTTCCGCGCGGGGCATCACTTCTCCACCAGCTTGTAGAGTCATTCGGAGGTCCGGAAGTTGCACGACTGCTCGATTCCGATGGAACGTCGATCGCAGCAGTGTTCGAATGGCTACCAGCAAGTGCTGGAGCCCAAGTTTTCGGGAACGAGTCCTGCCGAGCACCTATCAATTGCCGCGTTCGCACCCATACCCCTGGTAATGAAGCTTGGGGCATTGATCGGAGATAAGCGACCAGCCCTTGTTCTGGATCTCCCTAATAACAAATGGCTATGGAGAGATGATGACGCGGCGAAAGAAAGTGCTGACGACTGGTTCGATTTCGAGGTTCCCACAGGCCTTCCAAGACGCGTCTTTGTTGGAATCAATGTTAGCAATCACGCACGTGATTTTGAGCAGATAGCTGGAGATACCCCTGTCGTACATTTTTCTGCCAAGACCCCGCGAAGGGAACTCATTGGCAGTCAAATTAACCTAGATGGATTCAAGCGGCGCTTTAACGACTTTTTGATTCAAATAAATCGATCAGGTGCGCAGGAACTGGATTTGCTTCCAGTCACATCGCTTTCCGCTGGCCTGGAAGTCGGCAGGGGATTGCTGCAAAAAACATTCAATCGAGTCACGGTTTGGGATTACCAAGGAGGAAATTGGATAAAGGCACTTAATCTAATTGGGTGATTTCTAGCTGGCACTCAGCCTTGGAGCAATGGATTTGATCCGAAGTTTTTGGCCACGGCTTGAAATGCTGGCCGTAGGCAGCCCACTTGTTTGTAGTGGTTGTGAGGTCTCCATGCGACAAGAAAGCCTCTATGGATTCACAAAACCCGCTTGCAATCACGTCGCGACGGACTATATTCCAAGGTGGTTCATGTCAATGGCAATATTTGACGAGCCCGACAGACTTTGGTCTGCGATTACTAATTTTTGGCTCTGCACAAACGCGGGGTTCGCTGCCCATAACTCCGACCGACTTTAATCATGCCGATCAGGCCGGGGCTATTTCTCGGCCAGCGATTTCAGGTCGGCGATAACTTCGCCGGCATGCTTTCCGGCGTCCACCTGCACGTAGACCTTGGCAACCCTGCCGTCCGGATCGATCAGAAAGGTGTGACGTTTGGCGAACTTGATCACGCCCAGGTTGGTATAGGCGCCAAAGCTCTGGGACACCTTCCCGCTCGTGTCGGAGAGCAGCGGGAAGGGCAGGCGCTGCTCCTCGGCAAAGTCCCGGTGGGAATCTGCCGAATCCAGGCTGACGCCGACCACCTGGGCGTTCAGTTCAGCAAACCGGGGTTGGTTGTCCCGGAAATTGATGGCTTCCGTGGTGCAGCCGGGCGTGTTGTCCTTGGGGTAGAAGTAGAGCACGACCCATTTTCCCTTCCACTCGGATAGCGACCTCGGCTTCCCGTTCCCGTCAGGCAGGATGAAAGCAGGCGCAATCGAGCCAGGTTGCGGGGGCGCCTCGGCATAGGCGGCGCCCGATAGGAAGAGAATGGCCCAGATTGGCCAGTACCAGTGCTTGTTCATCTGTTCTATCCTCCGGCGATTGGGGTGGCGTCTATGCTCATGGGGCGACTCGATGCTGTTCAGTGGACAGAGTGGTTGCGGAAAAAATCCAATGGAACGGCAAGAAAGGCGGCCGCCCGGGGCAGATGCTTCATGCCCCGGTTGGGCAGTCGGTTGACGTCATTGTCCTCCGAAACCCCTTCTTGCCAGGTTGGCTTGATTCAGGACGGATCGGGAACGTAGTTGCCGGGAAAGGCGCTGGGTGATGGATAGCGGCGGGGTGAGGGAATGATCCCGCGGGTGACCAGATTGGCGTGGGAGTCGTAGCGGATGGTGATGATTTCGTCCGGCGTGCTGCTGGCTCGCCTGAATTCGACCACCTGGCTCGGCGAATAGACGCGTTCGCCGTGGCCGGTGCCCAGTTTGCTCTCGGCCTTGGCGGCGGCCGGCGCGCCGGCCGCATCGCGGCTGCGCAGCGCCGGGGCTTCGTTGCTGGATAGCTCCGGTGCCGGGGCGGGTAGCGGTTCCTGATATTCGCGGAAGGCGGCGACGCCGATCACGCCGACGTTGTCCGGGCGCTGGGTTCTGCCGGCGTAGGAGTCGTCGACGGAAGTGAAGTAGAAGGCCGCGACATCGCGCTCGCTCTTGCGCCAGCCGGCGATCTCGACACTGCCGCGGGGCGCGAGCACGTAACCGCGCTGGCTGGTGATGGCTGTCTCGCCGCTGACGACGTTGATGCCGTCGACCGAGACGACGCTCAGCATGCGGCCCGGCGTCCTGTTGATGACATTGACGGCATAGCGGTCGCCCGGCTTGCCGGCAACCCAGAGCTGACCCTTGTGCCGGTAGGTGGTCAGTTGCTCGCCCGTCGTGCGATTGAAGACCTGAACGTCGGCGACGGTGGCGGCGTGCGAGGTGGAAGCGGCTCCGGCGAAGAGAAGGGCGGCGGCGATGGCGCGAATGACAGTTTTCATTTTGAGAGTCCTTATGTGGTGGTAGGCACTCTCCTAAACGCCCGCTTTCCTGAAACGGGGTTAAATGTTTCGCGATTTATGGTTACTGGCCGCTGCCTCCGTCCGACAGCCTTTTTAGCCGGGTGCGGATGCCCTCGGGAACGCGCTCGTCCGGATACGTCTTCGTGAATGCCTCAAGACCCTTGCGCGCTTCTTCCAGACGGTTCTGGTCGATCAGCAGTTGTATCGCATCGAGCCATGCCCGGGGCGCCATCGGCTGTTCCGCGGCCACCCTTGCCGCGGCCTTCGCGGCGGGTGCCGCGCCCGCTTCGGCTTCGCCTTTGGCGAAAGACCGGACACTTTGCGCATCGGCGGCGATGGTGTTTGCGCCGGGTGCTGACGCAATTTCGCTGCTAGCTGCCGATGGTGCCGGCGCGGCGGGCAGCGTAGCCGGTGCCTGAGTGGCGATCTTCGCTTCCGGGCGAGCCCGGGCCGGTGGCGGAGGCGCCGGCCGCTCGCGGGTTGCTGCCGTTTCGGGGGGCGGGACGGGTGCCCGCGATTCCGTGGCGGGGGCGGCCTGATTCATGGCCAATGGGGGAACGGCCGGTGGCAGCGGTTCGTGGCGCCCGACCATGACGGTGAGCATGGCCACCAGGCAGACGGTGGCTGCGGCCTGCAGCGGCAGGCGCCAACGCGTCCACCAGTTGGAGGGTGCGGCTTTCGGCGCGACTGCCGCGCGGGCGGCTTTCAGAATCTCCCGGTCGACTTCCGTGCCCGGGCCGCTGGCGCCGCCCTCCCGGTAAAGCGAAGCGATTTCGTGATCGGTGGATTTCATCGCCATCTGGACAACTCCTGACGCAACTTGCCGAGTGCGTAACGCAAGCGGCTCTTGACGGTTTCCCGGCCGACGCCGGTCAGCGCGGCGATCTCTTCCAGGCTCATGTCGCCTTCCTCGGAAAGCAGGAAAGCTTCCCGCTGGACATCGGGCAGCGACTGCACGGCTGCGACGATCTGCTCGGCCAGCGCCTTGCGTTCGACGATGCGTTCCGGCCGTTCGTCTTCAGGGCCGGGCAGCGCCGCGAACGGATCGTAATCCTCGTCGTCGTGGTGCACGATGTCGACGACCGGCACCCGGTTGCTGGCACGCCAGTGATCGACGAGGCGATTATGGGCGATGCGAAACAGCCAGGTGGCGAACCTGGCGGAAGCTTCGTACTGCAGACGTGCATTGACCACGCGCAGCCAGATGTCCTGGTAAAGCTCATCGCTTGCCCCGTTTTGTCCGCACTGGTGCGCGACGTAGCGAAAAAGCGGGCGTCGCCAGCGCCCGTAAAGCACCTCGAAGGCCGCCGCATCGCCATCCTTGTAGGCGAGCATCAGGCCTTCATCGGTTCTGGAATCCTTGTCGGGTAAACGTTCGGCCATCTGAAATGGGGTGATGCGGTTTGTTGGGGTCGCCGTGATTTTCGCCTGTTTTTGCCGGTCGACCGCAACAGGCTGTTGGCGATCGGTTCAACGGCGCCTGTGCAGGCTTTCGATCGCGCTCATCGCCGCGGCGGCGCCCAGCGGCAGATGATGGTCGACATACGGTGTCAGGCGCGTCTGCTGGGGGTTGATCTCGATGGTCGGGATGCCGGACCGGGCGGCCCACACCACCGGCTCGGCTATGTAGGGAAAGACGCCGGTGGTGCCGATGACGAACAGCGCATCCACGCCTTCCTCAAGTGTGTCGGCGAAGCGCTGTAGCGCGTCTTCCGGCAGCGCCTCGCCAAAGAGCACAACATCGGGCCGCATCACGCCGCCGCAAGCCGGGCAGGTGGGCGGCAGCGCACGGCCGGCCAGGTCGTCGCCTTCTTCGGTGAAAGCGCAGGCGGGGCAGATCAGCGTTTGCAGATTGCCGTGAATCTCGATCAGCCTGCTGCTGCCGGCTAGGCGGTGCAGACCGTCGACATTCTGGGTGAACACCGTGACGCCACCGGGCAATGTCTCTTCCAGCCGGGCGATGGCCAGGTGCGCGGGGTTCGGGCGTGCGCCGCGGCAGTTGTCGGCGATCTGTGCCAGGTATTTCCAGGTGATGTCGGGGCGCAGCGCGAACATGTGGCCGGACAGCGCGGTCTCGATCGGCAGGCCGTCCTCGGTCGCGTCGTCGTTGTAGAGACCGCCGACCCCGCGATAGGTGGGCAGGCCGGAGTCAGCGGAGATGCCGGCGCCAGTAATGAACAGCACCCGGCGCGCGCGGTCGAGATGGCGGGCGATTTTTTCGATGATGATTTGGGTGTCCATGGCGGATGGTTTCAGGTCGCTTTGATTCAGAAGCTGAAGTACTCGCCGGGCTGCGGTCGGCTTACGGTTTTCCAGCCCAGCCGCTGCTCGATGGCGCTGGCGAAATGTTCCGCGGCGGAAGCTTCACCGTGCACCACGAAGGTGTGTCCGGGCGGCTCGTGAAAGCCGCCCAGCCAGCCGAGCAGCGCCGCCTGATCGGCGTGGGCGGAGAGTCCGCCGACGGTGTAGATGCGGGAACGGACCGGCACCGGCTGGCCGAAGATGCGCACCAGTCGAGCGCCATCGACGAGCCGCCGGCCGAGCGTGCCGGCGGCCTGGAAACCGGTGATCAGGATGCTGCATTCGCTGCGCGGCAGGTTCTCGCGCAGGTGGTACTTGATCCGTCCGGCCTCGCACATGCCGCTGGCAGAGATGATCACCGCGCCGCTGCGGATGTCGTTCAGCGCCTTCGATGCCTCGACATCGGCGACGAATTCGAGCTTCATTTTCTCCGGGTGCGCCTGCTGCCAGGCGATCAGCTCGCGCGTTTCGCCATCGAGCAGTTCCGGGTGGGCCAGCGTGATGCGCGTCGCGGCGTCGGCCATCGGCGAGTCGACATAGACCTTGAGCGGCGCGATGCGCTGGCGCCGCACCAGATCGGCCAGCAGGTAGATGATTTCCTGCGTGCGCCCGACGGCGAACGACGGAATGACCAGGTTGCCGTGAGCGGCGCGGGTTCGCGCGAAGGCGGCGACGATTTCGTCCTCGGTTTCCGGCAGTGCGCGGTGCAGGCGGTCGCCGTAGGTCGATTCGATCAGCAGCACGTCGGCGGATGGGATGACCGTTTCCGGATCGCGCAACACCGGGCGACCGGGCATGCCGAGGTCGCCGGAAAACACCAGTTTGCGCGGCCGGCCTTCGCTGGTGACGGTCACTTCCAGCCAAGCCGAGCCGAGGATGTGCCCGGCGTCGTGAAAGCTGACCGCCACGCCGTCCGCCGGACGTATCGGCGCCCCGTAGGCTACCGGTCGCAGTTGTCCAAGCACCGCCTGGGCCTGGGCGATGGTGTAAAGCGGCGCGCCAACCCCGCGCTCGCCGGCACCGCGCCGGTGGCGATGGCGCAGCTGCCACTCGGCTTCCTTTTCCTGGATGTGCGCGCTGTCCGGCAACAGGACTTCGAGCAGATCGATGGTGGCCGGCGTCGCGTAGATCGGCCCTTTGTAACCGAGCACCGCCAGCCGGGGTAATAGGCCGGAATGGTCGATATGGGCGTGGGTCAGCAGCACGAAGTCGATCTTGCGCACGTCGAAGCCAAAATTCAGCGCCTTTAGGTTTTTTGAGCGCGCCTCCGGCCCGCCCTGAAACATGCCGCAATCGACCAGGAAACGGGTGTCGCCCGCTTCCACCAGCGTGCACGAGCCGGTCACCTCGCCGGCCGCACCGAAAAAGCCCAGACGCATGTCGTAATCCTCCCGCTTCCGTCAGCATGAACTTCGGCGTGGCCGAATGCAATGGCGTGTGAATCATCGAACGGTCACGCATCTTCTATACTGTTCGAGTTACGGATGAATTGGAGTCGAGCGATGACCGAAATGATCGATGAACGCCCCGCCAGCAGCGTTTCGGGCTGGCTTTTTCTGCCTCTGTGGCTGGCGCTGGTGGCGGGTGCACTGTGGCTGACCGCGGGGGCACTGGTGCTGCGCGGCCAGCCGCCGTCGCTGGTCGGCTTCGCGCTGGGTGCTTTGGCGGTTTTTCTGGCCAAGGGCTTCATCATCCTGCCGCCGAACATCGGCAGCGTGTGCACCTTCTTCGGGCGCTATTCCGGAAGCCTGCGCGATGACGGCTTTTTCTGGACCAATCCGTTCTACCAGCGACAGCGCATTTCGCTGCGCGTCAATAATCTCAACACGCCGACGCTCAAGGTCAACGACCGCGCCGGCAACCCGATCGAGGTCGGCGCGGTCGTCGTCTGGCGCGTGGCCGATACGGCGCGCGCGGCGTTCGACGTGCATGACTACGTGACCTACGTGGCGATCCAGAGCGAATCGGCGCTGCGCGCGGTGGCTAGCGCACGTTGGTACGACGGCGACGAACAGGGGCGGAATTCGCTGCGCGGCGATCTCGATGCGGTGGCCTCGGCGCTAGGCGACACGATCCAGGAGCATGTCGCGCTGGCGGGCATCGAGATCATCCAGGCGCGCATCGCGCATCTGGCCTACGCGCCGGAAATCGCCAGCGCCATGCTGCG
>JAEUOH010000034.1 GCA_016790845.1 Dechloromonas sp. | reverse complement strand
TCCACCCTGCCGCTCGACGGCAGTGCGCGACAGCAACAGGCCGATACCCATGCCGCTATGCGAAGCGACGGGACGACCGTCGGTAAATGCTTGCAAGGTATCGGCTGAAATGCCAGGGCCGTCGTCGTCAATCCGGATCAGCAAGCAGCGTCCGTCACGTCGGGCTTCGAGCGTAATTCCGTTCGCGCCGGCCCCCGCCGCATTGTCCAGCAGGTTGGCCAGCGCCCGCTCGACGGCGATGTCGACAGATATCACCTGTTTATCGAGGGCGCTTTCGGCATGGACATCCAGACAGGCCATCGGATTCGAGGCGCTCCAGCCGGCCAGCACGGTATTCAGCCAGGTTCCGGCCGGCAATGATCGAACGCCCTGGCTGCGCGGATTGCCAGCGCGCTGGGTCAATTGGGTCAGCGCCTGCTTGCAGGTTTCGATCTGACTCCGCATCAGTTCGTAATCCCGGCGTTGGGCGGCAGGCAATCTCGTGTCGTCGAGCCAGTCGTCGATCAGGATATTCATGGTCCCCAGCGGCGTGCTCAGTTCGTGCGCCGCGCCTGCTGCCAGGCTGCCCATCGAGACCAGCCAGTCGTTGCGTATGGCCTGCTCGCGCGCTTCAGCCAGCGCAGCGTCACGCTCGTGAATGGCCTTTGTCATATGCAGGATGAACCAGACGACGACAATGGCCGATACGACAAAGACCAGCCACATGCCGAGCAGATGCAGGCGGGTGGCGGTTTGGGCATCGGCAATTGCCAGCGGTTGATAAAAACGCCAGAGGAAGGTGTAAGCGAGGATCGCGGCAACGCCAAAAAACCACGCCTGCACCTTGCCAAGAACGATGGCCCCGATGGCGACCAAGGGAAGAAAAACTGAAATCAGCGGGTTCGTCGCCCCGCCGGAGAGATAGATGTAGCTTGCCCAGCTGGCCAGATCGAAAAAGAGCTGGATCAGCGGCGAGAATATCGGCAAACCCTCGCCACTCGAGCGCGTGAACAGCAGCGCCAAAAGCATGCAGGTGTTGATTGCGGCGATGAAGGTGGCAAAGGCCAGCAGTCGCGGCATCAGTGTTCCCGAACCCAGGATGTTCGGGCTGATCAGGGCCGCAACGAACATGGCCAGCACCGAAAGCCAGCGCAAGTGGATCAGGCGTGCCTGGGTAATCTGAGTCAGCGAACTAATCAAGGCAGCAGCATCGCCAAAAAAGAAGCCCCGACACCGGGGCTTTGAATCGAGAGGTGTTCGTTTTCAGGAACACTTGGGTTCGCACTATAGGGATGTGCAAGCGGGCCGGGAAGTGACCAATTGTCACGCCCCCCAAGAAAATAAGTGACAAGTTGTCGCGCGGCGTTTGGTCACTTCCCGTGCACAGCACTGTTGATGAGAATTGCCGCGTCCGAAGCATCCCATGCCAGGACAAACCTCCACGGGAGCGCTGCCAACCGGGGGCGCTCCCACTCCGACAGGTCATTCCGTACGAGGAAGCCATGCCAGTCCACGACGATCCGGAAAGCTTATTTAATCGCCTGCGTTCCGGCCTGGGGCGCCACCTCGTACTGGTCCTGATCCTCAAGGTCCTCGTACTGACGGGCCTCTGGCATGTCTTCATCAAGCCCTACCGCGTCAAGGTGGATCAGGACGTGATGAGCGCACGCCTGGCCGGGCCATCCATTCACGCAAACAGGGAGAATAGTCATGATCGACCCAACGGTCGTTGACCTGTCGCGGCTTCAATTTGCCGCGACGGCGATGTACCACTTCATATTCGTGCCACTGACGCTGGGGCTCGCCTGGCTTCTGGTCATCATGGAAGCCTGCTATGTGATGACCGGCAAGGAAATCTACAAGGATATGACCAAATTCTGGGGCAAGTTGTTCGGCATCAACTTCGCCCTCGGCGTCACCACCGGGATTACCATGGAGTTCCAGTTTGGAACCAACTGGGCGTACTACTCGCACTACGTGGGCGACATATTTGGAGCGCCGCTGGCCATCGAGGGGTTGATGGCCTTCTTCCTCGAATCGACCATGGTCGGCCTGTTCTTTTTCGGCTGGAACCGCCTGTCAAAGGTGGGCCACCTGACGGTGACGACCTTGATGGCGTTGGCCACCAATCTTTCCGCAGTGCTCATCCTGATCGCCAACGGCTGGATGCAGGATCCGGTTGGCTCGGCATTCAACCCGACCACCATGCGCATGGAGTTGACCGACTTCGCGGCGCTGGTCTTCAACCCGGTAGCGCAGTCAAAATTCGTGCACACCGTGGCTGCGGGCTACGTTACTGGCTCCCTGTTCGTGCTCGGGATTTCCTCCTGGTATCTGCTCAAGGGCAAGCACATCGAATTCGCCCGCCGCTCTTTCCGGATCGCTGCCGCTTTCGGCCTTGCAGGTACCCTGTCGGTGATCGTTCTGGGCGATGAATCCGGCTACGCCGTTTCGGAATCGCAAAAGTCGAAACTGGCGGCCATCGAAGCGATGTGGGAAACCGAACCACCCCCCGCAGCCTTCAATTTGATCGCTTCGATCAACGAGGAAACCCAAAGCAACAACTGGGCAATCAAAATTCCTTATGTGCTCGGCCTGATCGCCGCTCGCTCGACGAGCGAGACGCTACCGGGGATTCGCGAAATTCGCGCCGATAATCGCGAGAGGATCAAGTCCGGCATCGAGGCCGTCATTGCCTTGGAGGCGTTGCGCAAGGATCCGCAAGATGCCGAGGCCAAGGCGCGCTTCAAGGCGCACGAGAAGAACATGGGCTATGGCTTGCTCGTCAAGCGCTACAGCGAAGACCTGCGTCTGGCCACGCCGGACATGATCGAAAAGGCGACCATGGATTCGGTGCCGAAGGTGGCGCCGCTGTTCTGGACATTCCGCATCATGGTCGCCCTGGGTTTCGCCATGCTGGCCCTGTTCGGAATAGCGTTCTGGAGCAGCGTCAATGACAACTTCCAGCAGAAGCCCTGGTTGTTGAAATGGGCCCTGTACTCCATTCCCATCCCCTGGATTGCCATCCAGTCGGGCTGGTTCGTCGCCGAGTACGGTCGTCAGCCCTGGACGGTCTTCGGCATGCTGCCGACCCATCTGTCCGTCTCCAGCCTGTCCGCTGCCAATCTGTACGGCTCGATTGCCGGTTTCATCGGCTTCTACACACTGCTGCTGATCGTCGAAATGTACTTGATGTTCAAGTATGCGCGGCTGGGCCCAACCGCCTTGCAGCCGAATCACGCCTGAGGGAGCGCCAAAATGTTCGATTACCTGACATTGAAACTGATCTGGTGGGTACTGGTCGGCGTGCTGCTGATCGGCTTTGCCATCATGGATGGCCACGACATGGGCGTCGGCACCCTGTTGCCAATTATCGGCAGGGACGACACCGACCGGCGCGTGATGATCAACAGCGTGGCACCCCACTGGGATGGCAACCAGGTGTGGTTCATCACCGCAGGCGGGGCAATTTTCGCCGCCTGGCCCATGGTTTACGCCACCGCTTTTTCCGGCATGTACTGGGCCTTGCTGCTGGTCCTCTTCGCGCTGTTTTTCCGTCCCGTCGGCTTCGAGTATCGCTCCAAGCTGCCCAATCCCGCATGGCGCAAGGCATGGGACTGGGGGCTCTTTGCGGGAAGTGCTGTCCCTGCACTGGTTTTTGGCGTGGCATTCGGGAACCTGTTTCAGGGCGTGCCGTTCACGCTCGACGAAAGCATGCGTTCCTTCTATTCCGGTTCGTTCTGGGCCTTGCTTAACCCGTTCGCGCTGCTTTGCGGCGTCGTCAGTCTCTCGATGCTAACCCTGCAGGGAGCGACTTTCCTCACCCATCGCACCGAAGGCGAACTGCAGGCGCGTGCCAGAAAAGCGGCAGGCATCACCGCGACGATCCTGCTGCTTGCCTTCTCGGGCGCTGGCTTCTGGGTTGCTCAGCTCCAGGGTTATGTCATCCAGTCCATCCCGGATGTGGGTGGCGTGCTCAATCCCCTGATGAAAGAGGTGGCTCGACAACCCGGCGCATGGTTCGGCAATTTCCAGAGAATGCCCGTCCTCTGGCTGATTCCCGCGATCGCCTATCTGGGCGTGCTGATCGTGCTGTCAGGGTTGCGAATGCAGAAAACGCTGATGGCATTCATTGGTTCCTCACTGACCTGTCTGTCGGTCATCCTGACCGCTGGTGTCGCGCTCTTCCCGTTCATCCTGCCCTCGTCCGAACTTCCCAAGGCAAGCCTCACGGCATGGGATGCCACATCCAGTTTAAAAACCTTGAATGTCATGCTCTGGGCTGCCGTCATCTTCACGCCGATAGTTCTGGCTTACACGGGGTGGGCCTACCGCGTGATGGCCGGCAAGGTCACACGCGAATACATCGTGGCCAATGACAAGGCCCTCTATTAAGGAAAGGATTTGTTATGTGGTATTTCACCTGGGTTCTCGGTCTTGGTTTCGCTGTACTGCTCGCCATCGTCAATGCACTCTGGCTGGAAGCGAAGCAGGATAAGCAAACGTAAACTGACTTTGCTTCAATAAAAACGGGGGGCATCTGCCCCCCGAAGCGTTTGGCAAATTTCCTGCGGCGGTTTGTCGCGCGACAATTTGCCACGTTGCCCCTGATTCCCTGGAGCCCGAGAATCGGGCCTGCAAGAAAAATACAAGGAAGAACTGTTCAGGAAAGTGGCTGGGAGTAACGAGCCCGTCAGTTGACGGCCGTCGTTGTCACCCGGTTTTTCGTCACGAAGTAAGCCTCGTGCCAGTCGGCGCAGATTGACGAATTTGTCTTTCATGGACATCCGGAATTTGCCTCGGGAAATCCGGACAGCGTTCATCTTCCAACGCTTGCTATAGACAACAACGCATAACACCAAGGGGATTCGATCATGCGCAAAGTGGTACCCGTTCGTTGCGACGCACCCATCCGGGTTTCGCCCAGAAACACCCGGAGGACATTTACCGGGCGTGGCGCCATGATGGCGGTCGCGATTTCCGTTTCGGCCGGGGTGGCCGAAGCCGAGACACCGGTGCTGCCCGAAGTCACGGTCGTCGACACGTCGCTTTCCGGTCCGCCGGTGGAACAGACGACCGCCGGCCCAGTGCGCGGGTACCAGGCACTGACCGCCGTCAGCGCGACACGCACACCTACGCCACTGGAAGAAATACCTCAGTCCATCCAGGTCATCACCCGACAATTGATGTCGGACCAGAACAACCTCACGGTCTCCGACGCACTGCGCAACGTGAGTGGCGTCCAGGGTACCAATCCTTTGCAGACACCCGCCTACAATTCGACCTACATCCGGGGTTTTGCGGCCGAGCAGTGGATCGACGGCATGACGACCTTCTACAACGGCGGCAACCGCGATTCGCTGATCAACGCAGAGCGGATCGAGGTTCTCAAAGGCCCGAGTGCCATTCTCTATGGCGGGGGTTCGGGCTCACCGGTGGGCGGCGTCGTCAACATCGTTTCGAAGCTGCCCACGAGCAGCGCGTTCTACAACGCGGGCATCGTGGTCGGGAGCCACAGCTACTACCAACCGTATTTCGACGTGAATCAGCCGCTCAATGCCGACGGCACCGTGTTGTTCCGGATGACGGGCGCCTACACCGGCGCGGACTCGTTCATCGACGTGCTTAATACCAGTGCCTATTCGGTCAGCCCGACCCTGATGTTTACGAATAACAGCGATACCCGACTGATTCTGCAGGCCCAGTTTACAGACTGGCGGCAGCAGGAGTATCAGGCGCTCCCTGCGACCGGGACGCTGACCGGCGGGTTCCGGATTGCCAACAGCCTCTTTCCCGGGCCGGCCGACATCCCGAAATCCTATTCCAAGACGACCAGCGGAACGGTGCAACTCGAGCACACGTTCGACAAGGTCTGGTCGGGGAGCATCAAGGCGCGTGCGAGCAAAACCGAGTACAGCGAACTGGCGCAGAACTATGTCGGCACCGACTTCGCAGCGAATACGCCGTCGTTCCCGCCATCGTTCTGGAACCTGCTGAACCTCGATCTCTCGCAGGAACAGACCGAGTTCTCCGTTACCGCAAACATGCTCGCGCAGTTCGACTATGGCGTGAGCCGCAACAAGGTCGTCTTCGGCCTTGACTACAGCCGGGTCAAGGACCAGGGCTACATGCTGGCGGATTTCAACGATTTCTTCACGCTCGGCTTCGTTGACCTTGCCAGTCCCAATCCGGCCTTCCAGCCCTATGTGCGACCGTCCAATACCCCGATGAACACGGTGGCCGACGGGGACAACACCTACACGACAACCGGTGCGTACGTGCAACTGCAATCCACGATCTGGGATCGCCTTAACGTTCTCGCTGCGCTTCGCGTCGCCAACCTCAAGATCGACAGCTACTCGCCGGTGTTCATGCGCAGCGACGTCACCGACACGACCAAGGTACTGCCACGCATCGGCGTGGCTTACGAGGTGGCTGGCGGGGTTTCGGTCTTCGCCGGGTACAGTGAAGGCATGAAGGGGAACCCGTTCATCTTCTACGCAGGAACGCCCAAGCCGGAGGAATCGAAACAACTGGAGGGTGGCGTCAAGTTCAACACGGTGTTCGGACTTTCGGGTTCGGCAGCGCTGTTCCAGATCGACCGCACCGGGGTGCCCGTGTCGGTGGGCCTTGCCAGCGTTCCGGAAGGCGAGCAGCGTTCGCGTGGCTTCGACATGGATCTGCTGTGGCAACCCAACCGGAACTGGCAGGTGCTGGCGAATTACGCACACATCAATGCAACGCTGACCAACGCGGTGCCGGGCGTCGCGCCTGCCGGCAACCAGCTCAATATCGTTCCGGAGAATTCAGGGCGTCTGTGGGTCAATTACCGGTTCGGGCCCGGAACGCTGGAGGGCTGGCGCATCGGTGCGGGCATCTACGCCGCGTCGAGCGCTTATGTGGATCTTGCCAACCAGTTCACTACCAGCGGGTACTACACGGCTGACGCGACCGTCGGCTACGAAAGCCGACACTTCGACATATCGGTGACGGGAAGAAACCTGACCGGGCAGGACTACTACGTGCCATACAACTACTATGGAGGGCGAGTTGCCCCCGGGGACGACCGCAGCGTGTTTGCGAACCTGGCGCTGAAGTTCTAGGCGTGTTGCAGCGGCAGATGTTTGTTTCGCGACTCGGTTGCCGGCTGAACGCAAGCATTCCTTGCGCCGTGCCGGCCGCAGTGAAAAGGGTGCCGTTCTTGAGATTGTGGAGGGATTGATGGATCGACGAGAATTTCATGCAGTCGCGCTGGCCGGCGTGCTGGCGGCGATGACGGCGTCCGCGCGTGCGACATCGCAGACGCAGGCGCCGGATGAACTCCACGACATGAGCGAGTTCCCGGCATCCTGGACACGCGCCGACCGGATCGCGATGGTGCTCTATCCCGGGTTCACTGCGCTCGACCTCGTCGGCCCGCAGTACATGTTCGGGAACCTGATGGGCGCGACGGTTGATCTCGTTGCGGAAACCATGGCGCCCGTCGAAAGCGACACCAAGCTCTCGATACTGCCGACGCGCACGTTCGACGATTGTGCGCGGGAGCTGGACTTGCTGTTCGTTCCCGGCGGCGGGCAGGGCACGCTAGCGGCCATGTCCAACGAACGCCTGATCGATTTTGTCGCCGACCGCGGGGCGCGTGCCGGACTGGTGACTTCGGTCTGTACCGGTTCGCTGGTGCTTGGGCAGGCTGGTCTGCTGCGCGGCTACCGTGCCACAAGCCATTGGGTCGCGCTCAGCCTGCTTTCAGACTTCGGAGCAACGCCTGTCAACGCGCGCGTCGTCGAAGACAGGAACCGCATTACCGGCGCCGGTGTGTCCGCCGGGCTCGACATGGGATTGCGTATCGTCGCCCGAATGCGCGATCGGGAATACGCGGAGGCGGTGCAACTGCTTGCCGAGTACGCGCCACAACCGCCTTTCAATGCCGGTTCGCCCGCAACCGCGTCACCAAAACTTGTGGCGATGACCGAAACCATGTTCGTGGGGTTGCTCGAACAGATGCGGGCGGTGTCAAAGCACGCCCGGTGAACGCTTCGGCGGCCTTGTCCGTGCGGCCCCGGCATCTTGTCGTCCAGTCATATTGCTGGCCGTTCAGACCAAGCCTTTTGCTAGACTACTTGTCTACTTAAAGGCGTTCCACCATGGATCATTCGCACCACCACGCCATCGCCGAGTTTTCGTATTGGCTCGCCTTCATGACCGGCCTGCTCGGCAGCGGGCATTGTCTTGGCATGTGTGGCGGGCTGGTTTCAGGCTTCTTCATGAAGCTCGGCGCGAAGGGGGTGTGGCCCTACCTGGCCTATCACGGGGCGCGGGTGAGCCTTTACGCGGCGGTCGGTATGGTCGCTGCGGCGATCGGCGCGGTGCTGGTATCGACCGGACAGATCGGCCTCTGGCAGGGCGCGCTGCAGATCGTTGCCGGGATCGTCGTCATCCTGCTCGGCCTCGACCTGCTCGGCGTATCGCCGGTACGCAACCGCCTCGGTTTCGCGCCGATTGCCTGGCTGCGCAAGCAGTTCACCCTGGCGGTGCAGAAAGGCCCGGTGGTCGGGGCGCTGATCGGCGGCGCGATCAATGGCCTGATGCCGTGTTCGATGACCATGGCGATGGCGGTCAAGGCGACCACGGCGCCGTCCGTCATCGAAGGCGGCCTGCTGATGCTGGCCTTCGGCGCCGGCACGCTGCCGTCGATGCTTTCCGCCTCCTTCCTCTTCGGCAAGCTCGGGCCGCGCCTGCGCGGCTGGTTGCTCAAGGGGGCGGCGCTGTTCGTCATCGCGCTCGGCGTGTCGACGCTATGGCAGGGGCTGCGCTACTACGCCGTGATGCGTAGCCTGATTGGCTAGGTGCGACGATTTGTCGCATTTCGGATGCATCGCCGAAGGCTAATATTCCCTGTATCCAATAACGAGAGGGAGAATGACCATGAAGCGCCGCGATCTGCTCAAGATTTCCATGCTGTCCGGTGTGGCCGCCGCAACGAGCGGCCGCGCCGTTGCCGCAGACGCCTGTCCGGCGGACGGTACGCCCGCCCAGTTCATTCCGAAGACGCCGCCCGATGCCAATCCATTGGAAAACGAACTGACGAAGCACCCGAAATGCCCGTACTGCGGCATGGATCGCAAGGAACACAACCGCGCCCGCATGCTCGTTCAGTATTCGGACAACCTGACTGACGGCGTCTGCTCCATCCATTGTCTGGCGCTTAGCCTTGGGCTCAACATCGACCGCGAACCGAAAATGATCTGGGGTCCTGACTACGCTTCGACGGTCGATCCGCGTCCGCTCTATCCGGTCGATCAACTGACTTACCTCATCGGTGCCGACCTCAAGCACGCGATGACCAAGCGCAGCAAGCACTCGTTTGCTTCCGCCGAGCAGGCGAAGGAATTTCAGGCCAAATTTGGTGGTTCACTGGCCAAGTTCGACGAGGCCTTGCGCGAGGCCTATGTCGACATGGCGACCGACGTCAGCATGATCCGCAAGATGCGTGAGGAGCGCCGCCAGCGGGTGGTGCAGCAGAAGCAGGGCTGATGCTGCGCCGCAGCCTGCTCCTGTGCGGCCTGCTGTTCTGGGCGTTCGCCGGATTCGCCCAGAACGTGCCGCGACCGGGGCCGAAGGATCTCTGCCCGGTGTGCGGCATGCTGGTGTCCAAGTATCCGAACTGGGTCGCTGTCGTCGTCTGGAAGGACGGCCACGCGCATTTCTTCGACGGCGCCAAGGACTTGTTCAAGTTCCTGCAAGACCTGCCGAAATTCGCACCCGGCCATCGCAAAGAAGACATCGCCGGCATCTACGTCACCGACTTCTACAATCTTGAGCGCATCGATGCACGCCAGGCTTGGTTCGTGACCGGCTCCGACGTACTCGGCCCGATGGGCCACGAGTTCGTGCCGCTTGCAACGCGCGCGGACGCCGACGATTTTCTGAAAGACCACAAGGGGCTGGCCGTCGTTCCGTTCGCTGACGTGACCCCGCGTCTCGTCGAGCGGGTGGACAGCGGCAAGCCCTGAGATTCGGCGGGTTTATCAGCCTGTTGCGGTCGACAGCAAAAAAGGGGCAAAAATCAGCATGGCTTTGGCTTGACGCCGCTTCGCCCCGGCGCGCTCAGAACTTGAAGTTGAGATTGGCGGCGAGGAAGAGAATGCCGGCCGGTTGTTCGTAGGAGCCCGCCAGGTTGCCACGCCCGCCGATGACGGGCGGCAGGCCGGACAGGTTGGTCTTGAGCGAGCCGGCGTACAAGTATTCGGCGCTCAGACCCCAGTTGAAGGTTTTCGATTCCTCGAACTGGCCACCGAAACCGAAGCGCCAGGCGGCGTTGGCCGGGATGGCGGGCGGGATGTTGTTACTGTCCTGGAATTCGCTGTCGTAGGCGATGCCACCCATCAGCGTGACGCGTTCGCTGGCGCGATACTGTGTTCCGGCCGCAAGGTGCCAGGTGTCCTTGTAATTGCGGTCTGCAGTCAGCGAAACCGGATTGTTCGAGTCGATGCCGACATCGACCTGGCCGAACCTGGACCATTGCTGCCAGCCGACGCTGCCGAGCAGCGCCCATTGGTCGTTGATCTCATGGTAGAGGCCGGCATTGACGCCCTGCGGAACGTTCATGCCGAGATTGACGTTGGCGTCCTGCAAGCCGCGCGCGCGTAGCACGCTGCTGAGCACCGGCCCGGTGCCCGACCATTGCGCCGGTGCATCGAAATCGAGCTTGATCTGCGAGTTGTAGGTGATGCCGAGGCGGGTGCCGGGGTTGAATTCGTAGAGCAGGCCAAGATTGCCGCCGAAACCCCAGACGTTATCGTCGAGCGTGAGTTGGCCGTCCGGGCCGAAGGCGTTATTGATGCCGACGACGGTTTTGAAGGCGCCGCGCATGGCATTGACGGAGGCGCCGACGGACAGCTTGTCATTGACGCGATAGGCCACGGCCGGCACGAAGGAGACGCCGATCAGCGTCGATTCCTGGGTGCGGTAGCGACCGGCCCAGCCGTCGTTGTACTTGATTGACAGCCCGAAGTTGCCGGTTAGCGCCATGCCGACCTTGAGGTCGGGCGAAATACTGTGCGAATAGAAGAAACCGCCGCCCGGGAACCACCCGATGGCATTGCCGCCGCCGCTATTACCCAGGCCCGGCGAGGTACCCGACGGGTCGACCGAAAAACTTGCATTTCCGTAAAGCGCCTGCAGGCCGACCGTAAGCTGGTCGCCTTCGAGCCGCGTCATGCCGGCAGGATTGGTGAAGACGGTGGCGGCATCCTGGGCGCGGGCGGTGTAGCCGGCGGAGGCCAGGCCGACATCGGCGGTGCCGATTTCGTAAAGCAGCAAGCCGCCGGCATCGGCGTTGCCGATCGTCACGGCGGCCATGGCCACGACGCTTGCCAATTGCATGGTCTTGATGCGCTTCATCGCTAGTCTTCCCTTGAAGTCGGAGGTTTATTCGAATCGGGTGGCACATATTCTGTCATGTTGTCGCCACGCCTGGAACTTCTCCGGTTCCCCTTACACCGAATAATGAACGGCTAGCCAGATGGTCGTCTGTTCCGGTGCCGTCCAGTCGACGCGGTGTCGGCGGTGCGCGGCAATGTCCAGGTAATCGCCGGCTTTCAGGTGGCGCGCTTCGCTTTCGTCGGCGAAGCGCAGCCTGGCTTCCCCCTCGATCAGCAGCACCCATTCGCCATCGGGCTGGTCGTACCAGAAGCCTTCGGGGCTGCTCTGGCCGGTGGAGACGATGCATTCGATACGCAGGCCCGGCCGCTTGAACAAATCCGAAAATTGCTCGTTTTTTGCCGTCGACCGCAACAGGCCGGCAAAGAGGTTGTCCATCAGGCGTGGGCCTTGGGCAGATGCTTTTTCAGCCAGGTCACGGCGTCGTCGACGTAGGTGAAGACGACCGGGATCACCAGCAGGCTGAGGAAGGTCGAGGTGATCAGGCCGCCAATGACGACGATGGCCATCGGCGCGCGGAAGCTGGGGTCGGTGCCGAGCCCGATGGCGATCGGCAACATGCCGGCGCCCATTGCGATGGTGGTCATGATGATCGGCCGCGCGCGCTTGCGGCAGGCGTCGAGCAGGGCGCTCCAGCGATCCAGCCCATGCTCGCGGCGGGCGAGGATGACGTAGTCGATGAGCAGGATCGAGTTCTTGGTGGCGATGCCCATCAGCATGATGAGGCCGATCATCGACGGCATCGACAGCGCCGTCTGCGTGACGAACAGCGCCAGAAAAGCGCCGGGTATGGACAGCACCAGCGCGGCGAGGATGGTGAACGGCTGCACGAAATCCTTGAACAACAGTACCAGCACGATGTAGATGCAAAGGACGCCAGTCGCCATGGCCAGCGCAAAGCTCTGGAACAGTTCGCCCATCGCCTCGGCGTCGCCGACCGTGGTCTGCAGAATGCCGGGCGGCAGCTTGGTCAGGCTGGGGAGAGCAAGTGCCAGCCGTTCCACTTCGCCCAACGGCTGGCCATTCAGTTCGATCTCGAAATTGACGTTGCGCAGCCGGTCGTAGCGGTCGATTTCGGCCGGGCCGCCGGCCAGGCTCAGGGTCGCGACGTTGCCGATCATCACCGGGCCGTTCTTGCCGGGTACGGTCAACCTTTCCAGGAGCGGCAAATCCTGGCGGGCTTCCGGCGGCAGCTTGACGACGATGGGAATCTGACGCTGCGTCAGGTTGAGCTTGGCGATGTTCTGGTCGTAATCGCCGGCGGTGGCGATGCGCAGCGTATCGGCGATGGCTGCCGACGTCACGCCGAGATCAGCCATGCGGGCAAAATCCGGGCGCACGACGAGTTCCGGGCGGACCAGGCTGGCGGTCGACGTCACGGCGCCGATACCGGGCAGCGTGCGCAGTTCGCGCTCGACGGTACGGGCGTGTTCAGCGAGCAGCGCGCCGTTCTCGCTGGCCAGGACCAGGATGTATTTTTCGTTGGAACCACCGAGGCCGACCTTGATCTGGACGCCGGGCAGCACGGCCAGCGCCTCGCGCAACTGGCGCTCGACTTCCTGCTTCCTGACGCCGCCGCGTTCCTTGCGCGGCGTCATGTTGATGGTCAGCGTCGCCTTGCGTACCTCGGGTGCGCCCTTGGGCGCAAAGGGGTCGCTGCCCGCCGCGCCGCCGCCAATGGCGGTGTAGACCATCTTCACGTGCGGGTTCTGCTCGACGATGCGGCGCGCTTCCTCGGCGGCAGCGAAGCTTTCCTTGAAGGTGCTGCCGGGCGGCAGCGCGACATAGACCTGCGTCTGGGAGAGATCGTCCGGCGGGATGAAGCCGGTCGGCAGCAAGGGCACCAGCGCGAACGAACCGATGAAGAAGGCGACGGCCGCCAGCGTCGTTTTCAGCCGGTGCTTGAGACACCAGGATGCCCACTCCGTGTAGATCTTGAGCCAGCGCGGCGCGAGATGTTTGCCTTTGGGCGGTTTTAGGATGTAGGCGGCCATCATCGGGGTCAGCATGCGGGCGACGACCAGCGAGAAGAAAACGGCGATCGCTGCGGTCCACCCGAACTGGACGAAGAATTTACCCGCCACGCCGCTCATGAAGGCGGTCGGCAAAAAGACGGCGATCAGCGTAAACGTGGTGGCGATCACCGCCAGGCCGATCTCGTCGGCGGCTTCCAGCGCCGCCTGCATCGGCGTCTTGCCCATGCGCAGGTGGCGCATGATGTTCTCGATTTCGACGATGGCGTCGTCGACCAGAATGCCGACGACCAGCGACATCGACAGCAAGGTGACGACGTTGAGCGTAAAGCCCATCAGGTACATCGCGGCGAAGGTGGGAATGATCGACAGTGGCAGCGCGGTGGCCGAAACGAAGGTGGCGCGCCAGTCGCGCAGGAACAGCCAGACGACGATGACGGCGAGGATGGCGCCTTCGATCAGCAGCGCCATCGAGCCTTCGAAGTTTTCCTGCACCGGATCGACGAAATTGAAGGCTTCGGTGATCGTGATGTCCGGGTACTCCTTCTTCAGCCTTTCCAAGACTTCGCGCACGCCCCGCGCCACGTCGACCTCGCCGGCGCCCCGGCTGCGCACGATCTCGAAACCGACCACCGGCTTGCCGTTGAGCAGGGCGGCCGAGCGTTGCTCCATGACCGTGTCGCTGACCACGGCAACCTGATCGAGGCGAATCCGCCGGCCGTCGCCGAGGGCGATTTCCATCTGCCCGAGTTCTTCCGCAGTGCGTACGGTGGCGATGGTGCGCACCGATTGCTCGACGCCGCCGACATCCGCGCGCCCGCCCGAGCCTTCCTGCTGAATCTGCCGCAACTGGCGCGACACCTCGGCTGCCGTGGCACGCAACGCGAGCAGACGGGCCGGATCGAGCTCGATGCGAATCTCGCGCGTGACGCCGCCGACGCGCGCCACGGCACCGACGCCGCGCACGCTGAGCATCGCCTTGGTCACGGTGTTGTCGACGAACCACGACAGCGCTTCGTCGTCCATGCGTGTCGAGGCGATGGTATAGGTCAGGATTGGCGCCCCGGCCAGGTTCATCTTGGAAATGACCGGGTCCTTGAGATCGCCCGGCAGGTCGGCACGGATGCGCGAGACCGCGTCGCGCACGTCGTCGAGCGCCTCCTGCGTCGGTTTCTCGAGGCGGAACTCGACATCCACGATGGCGGTGCCGTCCTGCACCTTGGTGTAGATGTGCTTGACGCCCTGCAGCGTGGCGACCGCGTTCTCGATCTTGCGCGCCACCTCGGTTTCCATCTGCGCCGGCGCGGCGCCGGGCAGGGTCGCCGTGACCGATACAGTCGGCAGGTCGATATCCATGAACTGCTGGATCTTCATTGCCTTGAAAGCCACCAGACCGGCCAGCGTGAGCATGACGAACATCAGCACCGCTGGAATCGGGTTCCGGATCGACCAGGCGGAAACGTTCATGTCGGCGCTTTGGCTTCGGGCTGGGCGGGAACGACGCGCACGGTGTCGCCATCGGCCAGGAAACCGGCACCGTTGCCGACGACCTGCGCATTCGCGTCGAGACCGGTGACTTCGATGCGGTCTCCGGCGCGGCGGCCGGTGCCGACTTTCACGCGGCTGACCTTGGCCAGGCCGTCGCCCAGCGGCTCGATGCGAAAGACGTAGGCGAAACCTTCGTTCAGCAAGACGGCCGACTGGGGCAAGGTCAGCGCGGGTTGTTGATCGAGAATGAACTCGCCGCGCGTAAACATGCCGGCACTCAGCACGGTGCCGGCATCGGGTTGCAGATCGACGTAGACCAGGCCATTGCGGGTCTGTGGGTCGACCGTGGGCGAAACGGTGCGAATCCCACCCCGAACGACCGTGCCGGTCGGCGTCTCCAGGCGGGCCGGATAGCCTGGCTGCAGGCGGTTCAACTCGGCCGCCGTGACTTCGGCACGCCATTCCAGGCGGCCCCGCCGGATCAGGCGGAAAAGCTCCTGCCCGGACTGGGTCAAGGAGCCGACGGTGGCGCTACGCGCGGAAATGATGCCATCGTCCGGCGCGACAACGATGGACTTGGAGCGCCGCAATTCGGCGGAAGCCATGCGCGCCTTGGCGGCGTTCAGGCGGGCCAGCGCCGTATCGGCGGCGGTTTGGGTCTGGATGCCTGCCTGCGCACTGTAGAAGCCCTTTTCGCGCAGCTGTGCCGCACGCTCGTTCATCGCCCTGGCCTCGGCCAGAGTTGCGGCCGCCTCGGCGACGGAGGCGCGGCTCTCGGCGAGTTCGCTATCGACCGCATCGCTGGCGATGCGGGCCAGAACGTCGCCCCGTTGCACGACGTCGCCGACATTCGCCAGTACCTCGGTAATCCGGTAATTGTTGATTTCCGGGCTGATGACCGCTTCCTGCCAGGCAACCACGTTGCCGCTGGCTGCAAGTTTCTGCGGCCAGGAGAGCAATTCAGGTGCGACAGCCGTAACCGTGAGTGCCGATTTCGAGGCGGGCTGCCTGGCTGGCGATGCCTCGTCTTTGCAGCCGGTCAGCGCGATTGCGGCAAATGCGACACAAAGTGCAAGCGTTCCGTTTCTCATGGCGTGGTTTCTGACCGTGGGTTGTGCATTGAAAGGAATTTAAGGCATCAGTTCGTGATTCCTGGCGAAAACATCATACGCCCTGCTTCAGGCTGGCCTCAATGAAGCCGTCGAGGTCGCCGTCGAGCACGCCCTGCGTATTGCCGACTTCGTAGTTGGTGCGCAGATCCTTGATGCGGCTCTGGTCGAGCACGTAGGAGCGGATCTGGTGGCCCCAGCCGATGTCGCTCTTGGCGTCCTCGAGCTTCTGCTGCTCGGACTGGCGCTTGCGCAGTTCGGCTTCGTACAGGCGGGCGCGCAGCATGGACCAGGCTTCGTCCTTGTTGCGGTGCTGGGAACGGTCGTTCTGGCACTGCACGACGATGCCGGTGGGGATGTGGGTGAGACGCACTGCGGAGTCGGTCTTGTTGATGTGCTGACCGCCGGCGCCGGAGGCCCGGTAGGTGTCGGTGCGCACGTCGGCCGGGTTGATGTCGATCTCGATGGAGTCGTCCACCTCGGGGAACACGAAGACCGAGCAGAAGCTGGTGTGGCGACGGGCGTTGGAGTCGAAGGGGCTCTTGCGGAC
>JAEUOH010000025.1 GCA_016790845.1 Dechloromonas sp. | reverse complement strand
TCTGGTGGGCTTCGATATATCAGCGTTGTTTAATCCCAAGGCGCGTCCGTTGTTGGGGCTGGATATCAGCTCCTCGGCGGTAAAGCTTGTCGAGCTGACTGCCAACGGGAAGGAGGGCTACCGCGTCGAGCGATACACCATAGAGGTGTTGCCGAAAGATGCGGTATCCGATGGCAATATCGCCAACCTTGAAGGCGTCGTCGACGCTGTCAAACGGGCTTGGAAACGGCTTGGCACATCCACGCGCAATGTCGCGATGGCGTTGCCCGGTTCCGCCGTGATCACAAAGAAAATCATTGTGCCCTCCGGGTTGCGCGACGATCAGCTTGAAATTCAGGTTGAGTCGGAAGCCAATCAATACATTCCTTTCGCCATTGACGAGGTCAATCTGGATTTCCAGGTCATTGGACCGGCGCCATCGGTTCCTGATGAACTCGAGGTGCTGATTGCGGCCTCCAAAAAGGAGCGGGTGGAAGACCGGGTTGCGGTTGCCGATGCGGCGGGACTTTCAGCGGTAGTTGTTGATGTGGAGTCGCTGGCTGCTCTGGCCGCCTTCGAACTGATCGAGCGGCAACTACCCGACGAGGGCAAGAACCAGACCCTAGCCTTGGTTGACGCGGGTTCGAACGTCATGAGCCTGACGGTGTTGCGCAATGGTCAGCAGGTCTATGCGCGAGAACAGGCTTTTGGCGGCGCTCAATTGACGCAGGATATTGCCCGGCACTACGGCATGACCTACGAAGAGGCCGAAGCCGCAAAGCGGGCCGGCAGTCTTCCGGAGGGTTACGAAGCTGAGTTGCTGGCGCCATTCATGGAAAATTTGGCGCTTGAAATTTCGCGCGCCCTGCAATTCTTCTTTACGTCAACCCAATACAACCAAGTCGATCATATTGTGCTTGCCGGCGGATGTGCGGTAATTCCCGGAGTTGATGAGGTCGTGGCGACGCGAACCCAAGTCAGTACCTTGGTTGCCAACCCTTTCGCCAATATGGTGCTTTCGGATCGCGTTCGGGCGAAAAACCTGCTTGCCGATGCTTCGTCGCTGATGGTGGCGTGTGGCCTGGCTTTGCGGAGGTTTGATCCATCATGATTCGCATTAACCTCCTTCCTCATCGCGAAGAAGCGCGTAAGGCGAGGCGCCAGCAATTCTTTGTGATGCTCGGTGGCGTTGCGGCTTTGTCAGCGCTGGTGGTTTTTCTCGGCTATACGATCATTAACGGATACATTAGTAGCCAGGATGAGTCCAATGCGTTTTTGAAGCGAGAAATTGCTGTTCTCGACAAGCAGATTGAGCAGATCAAGCGACTGAAAGAGCAAACTCAGGCGCTTTTGTCGCGGAAGCAGATCATCGAAGACCTTCAGCGTGATCGAGGCGAAACAGTCCATCTACTGACTGAATTGGTAAGACAGGTGCCAGAGGGAGTCTATCTCAAGTCCCTCAAGCAGGAAGGCAACAAGGTTAACATTACTGGCTACGCGCAATCGAATGCGCGTGTTTCGGCCTTGATGCGCAATATTGAAGCATCGCCTTGGCTGGAAAATCCCCAGTTGATCGAGGTGAAGGCGGCCGTATTGAATGGGCGTCGCAGTAACGAATTCGCAATGAATTTCTCGCTAAAGCGAGCCAAGCCTGACGAAGAGGGGGGCAAGAAATGAAAACTAAACCCACCTCGCTGCCCAAGATCGATTTTCAGGCGATTGCTGACGACTTCAGGTATCTGAATCCGAATGATCCCAGCGTATGGCCGCTGATCCCCAAAGTGACCTTGCTGGTCGGTGTTTTTGTGGTTTTGCTTGTTGCGGGCTGGTGGTTCCTCTGGAGCGACCAGCTAGTCGAGCTTGAAAACAAGCAGAAGGAAGAAGAAGTTCTCAAGCAGCAATTTCTGGACAAGAAAAAACAGGCCGTCAATCTTGATTTATATGTCGAGCAGCTCGCGGAGATTGATCGCTCGTTCGGAGCGCTACTGAAGCAATTGCCAAACAAGTCCGAAATCGAGGCTTTGCTGATCGAAGTAAACCAAGCTGGTTTGGGTCGCGGCCTCCAATTTGATCTTTTCCGCCCAGGCGCAGAAGAGGTCAAAGATTTCTATGCCGTATTGCCGATTTCGGTGAAGATTAATGGTGGTTACCACGACTTTGGAGCCTTTGCGGCAGATATCGCTAAGTTACCGCGTATCGTGACGCTGAATAACATAACTATTACACCCGGCCAGGGTGGCGTGCTGGCCCTTGATGCAACAACTAAAACCTTCCGCTATCTGGATGATGAAGAGGTTGCCAGACAGAAAAAGGCAGCGCAAGGAGCGAAGAAGTGAAGCGATTAATACTCGTCGCACTTTGTGGCGCGTTAGGTGCTTGTTCGGGTGGCGACCACGAAGAGCTCAAACAATGGATGGCGGAAAGCACCAAGGATATGCGGGGAAATATTCCCAAATTGCCAGAGGTGAAGCCATATCAACCTGTGCCATATGATGTTGAAGGACTGCTTGATCCGTTCAAGGCGGGCAAGATTGAGCCGGAGTCGAAAAACAAGCAAGGCGCGGGGAATGGCGGTGCTTTCCAACCAGATTTTGAAGCGCGGGAATTACGCAACAGTTTGCTGGAAAAATATCCGATCGAATCCCTAAAAATGATAGGTTATTTGAACGTCAATAGACGTCCGATTGCGGTAATTCAGGTTGAAGACAAGGTCAAGCAGGTCAAGGTTGGAGAGTACCTCGGTCTCGATTTCGGCATGGTGACCCGAATCACAGATAAAGAAGTGGTGTTGCGGGAATTGATTCAAGATTCTGCGGGTGACTGGAGCGAACGTACCAGTTCCTTGTATCTGCAGGGCAAGGAGGGAAGCAAGTAATGAAATTCATCAACTACGCGATGGCCGCAGTGACGGCGACGTGCCTGGCCTTGGCTAGTCCGGTACTGGCGCAATCGGTTGCCGCAAACTCGATTGAGGCGATCAATGCTGCCCCACAAGGAACGGACATCGCCATTCGAATCGACCTAAAAGAGCCGCTTGCCACTGCTCCTACCGGTTTTAGCGTGGCCAAACCGGCGAAAATAGCCTTCGATTTTCCATCGACCGCAAATGGTCTAGGAAAGAATAGCCTGGTTTTCAAGGAAGGGGATCTTCAGAGCGTGAATGTGGTTGAGGCGGCTGGACGTACGCGCCTCGTGCTCAACCTGACGCGGAGCATGAAATACACTACCCGCCTTGATGGAAAATCGCTGTATGTTGTTCTTTCCGAAATTCCGGTCGTGCCGGACTCCTTGGCGCAACGCGTTACCCGCTTTACCGAGGAGACCGCAGTTGGCAAGCGGCATGCGCTACAGGATGTGGTGTTCCGCCGTGGCAAGGATGGCGAGGCGAGGATCATTGTTGATCTGAGCGATGCGGGTACAGGCATCGATATTCGTCAGCAGGGGAAAAATCTGATCGTTGATTTCATCAAGACGAATGTGCCTGACAATCTGCGTCGCAAACTCGATGTGACCGACTTTGGCACGCCTGTGACTGCTGTCGAAACAAAAGCGATCGGCGAAAATGCGCGAATGACCATTTCTCCGCAGGGGCTTTGGGAGCATAACGCATATCAAAGCGATAACCAGTTCGTGGTCGAGGTCAAGCGCATTGTCGAGGATCCGAACAAGTTGGTTCAGGGAACTAAAACGGGTTATCAAGGGCCGCGTGTCAGTATCAACTATCAGAATGGTGATGTTCGTGCATTGTTGCGCTTGATGGCCGAAGAACTTGGTCTCAATGCCGTGATCAGTGAGACCGTGACCGGGACGACCACTCTGGTTTTAAAGGACGTTCCGGCCGATCAGGTGATCGACATCATTTTCCAGCAAAAAGGCCTGGACATGCGTAAGAAGGGCAATATCATGTTGATTGCCCCGCGGGATGAAATTGCAACCCGTGAAAAGTTGGAGTTTGAATCGCGACAGCAAATCAGCGAGCTTGAGCCAATCCAGATGGAGCAGTTCGTTCTGAATTACCAAAAGGCTCAGGATGTCGCCCGTTTGCTGTCAGGTATAGCTATTGGTGGTGGGGCTCCGGCGCAACGCATTCTGAGCAAGCGCGGGAATGCGGTTGCGGATCCGCAGTCCAACTTGCTGTTTGTCAATGACATTCCGAGCAAACTGGAGGAAATCAGGACATTCATCAGGGCCATTGACATTGGTGCTCGTCAAGTGATGATCGAAGCGCGAGTGGTTGAGGCAAGTGATACTTTCAACCGCGACCTTGGGGTTCGCATGAACTTCCTGAGTGCGCGCTCGACGCAGATGGGGGGTAGTGGAATCTACGGTGGTGGCGGCACCTACTCGCCGTCCGGGCAAGTGACAAACAATGCGGTGGGTATCAATTTGCCCTCTTTCAGTAACGTTGGTGGCACGTTGGCATTTTCCCTGTTCAATGCATCCCTGACCCGTATCCTGAACCTTGAACTGGCTGCGCTGGAAACGGATGGTATCGGCAAGATCGTCTCTAGCCCACGAGTTATCACAGCAAATAATGTCAAGGCAAAGATTCAGGACGGTACTGAAATTCCATACGTGACGACGGTGGCAGGTGGTGGTGTGGCAACGCAGAACGTGTCGTTCAAGACTGCTGCGCTTTCACTGGAGGCAACTCCTCAGATTACTCCCGAAGGTACCGTTCGCATGGTGCTGGTCGTCAAGAAGGAGGAGCCGGATTGGACCCGTGCAGTGCTTGGCAACCCGCCAATCAAGACGGCCACCGTCGAAACAAATGTCGTTGTTGAAAACGGCGGCACCGTGGTCATCGGTGGGGTGTACATTACCAAGAAGGAAAACGTGACTGAAAAAGTGCCTCTGCTTGGAGACATTCCATTTTTTGGTTACCTCTTCAAATACCAAAATGATTCGGGTCAGCGGCGCGAGTTGCTTTTCTTCATCACCCCACGCATTCTTTCCGACAAGTTGCAAATCAATTGATCGATCGGGTTTGAAGCGAAGAAAGGGCCGGCGCTACCGGCCCTTTCTTTTGGTGAATGCCCCGAGTCGGATAAAATTCCGGCGTGAATAATCGTAACAACATCTATCTCGTCGGGCTGATGGGAGCCGGTAAAACAACGGTCGGGCGCCAATTGGCCAAACGACTCGGACGCCAGTTTTATGATTCCGACCACGAAATCGTTCAAAGAACGGGTGTGCCGATACCAACCATCTTTGAAATCGAGGGTGAAGAGGGATTTCGCCGGCGCGAAATGCAGGCGATCGCAGAACTGACCGCCAGCGCGGAAATTGTCCTGGCGACCGGTGGTGGCGTTGTCTTGAACCCGGAAAATAGATCCCGGCTCCACAATACGGGTTGGGTGGTATATCTGAACGTGCCCCCGGCACTCTTGTTCGAGCGCACTCGCCATGACCGAAACCGCCCTTTGCTGCGCGTCTCTGATCCCTTAGCCAAACTTGAAGAACTCCACCGCCAACGCGACCCCTTGTATCGGGAGACAGCACATACCATCGTTGAAGGTTCCCAGCTCGTGGCCTCGGGAATAGTCCAACATCTGCTGCGAGAATTTAATCGCCTATGCCAAACATGATCCAAACACTGACGGTTCAACTGGCCGAACGTTCGTACCCGATTCATATTGGCGTCGGTGTGTTGACCCATGCCGATCTGCTAATTCCACATCTCAAGCAAAAAAAGGTAGTAATCGTGAGCAATACGACGGTTGCACCTCTTTATCTTGATCGGTTGCGGTCGACCCTCGAAAAAGCCGGAATTTCGGTATTGCCGGTAATTCTTCCGGATGGCGAGCGATACAAGACTTGGGAAACGCTGAACCTGATTTTCGATTCCCTGCTTGGTGCCCATTGTGAGCGCAGCACGACGCTGATCGCGCTAGGTGGAGGCGTAATTGGCGACATGGGCGGATTCGCGGCGGCGTGTTACCAGCGGGGCATGCCATTTATCCAGGTGCCAACGACTCTGCTATCGCTTGTCGACTCCTCGGTGGGGGGTAAGACGGCAATCAACCATCCGCTTGGCAAGAACATGATCGGCGCTTTCTACCAGCCAAAACTTGTGTTGGCAGATATCGCGACCCTTGATACTTTGCCCGACCGGGAACTGCGCGCAGGGCTGGCCGAGGTTATCAAATACGGTCTGATCCGCGATCACGAGTTTTTTGTCTGGCTTGAGGCCAATATGGAGAGCCTCTTGGCCAGGGAGCGCGAAGCGCTGGCCTATGCCGTCTATCGCTCGTGCGAAAACAAGGCAGAAGTGGTGGCCGCTGACGAGCGCGAATCCGGCGAAAGAGCGTTGCTAAACCTTGGCCACACCTTTGGACATGCGATCGAAACCGGGCTAGGGTATGGCGAATGGCTCCATGGCGAGGCAATTGCAGCCGGCACGCTAATTGCTGCCGAGTTGTCGAAGCGTTTGGGCTGGATTGATGGGGCTTCGGTTGCGCGCATCGAAAGCCTGTTTTTGAGAGCCGGGTTGCCAGTGTACGGTGCGCCGCTAGGTGCTACGCGCTATCTGGAGCTGATGCGTCATGACAAAAAGGTTCAGGATGGAAAACTCCGTCTGGTATTGCTTGCGGATATTGGAAAGGGAGTGATTTTCGATGCGGCGGAGGAAGAAACAATCAGGGCGGCAATTGATGCGAGATGCACCTGAAAGGGGATTTTTTCGCGCTTGGTGAACCGCATTGGTGCGTCGCAGCATCTTGATTGGACAGGGCTTTGGCAGTATATTCTGCGGTCGCCCCGAATTTTCGTACAAGCCGGCTGGAGCAGCTCGAGGCCGGTTTTTTCCAACTTTGGTTATTGTTTCTATTGACCGAGTTTTTTTGAAGGAACGAGTGTGATGGAACCGGCAGTACCTGAGCAGCAGGGTTTGTACGACCCGGCAAACGAGCACGATGCTTGCGGCGTGGGCTTCGTTGCCCATTTCAAGGGCCATAAAACCCACGGCATTGTCGAGCAGGGTTTGTTGATCCTGAAGAATCTGGATCACCGGGGCGCCGTGGGGGCCGATCCGTTGCAGGGAGATGGCGCGGGCATTCTCATTCAGATTCCCGACCTTTTCTATCGCGAAGAGATGGCCCGTCAGGGCGTCGACTTGCCGCCGGAAGGCGAGTACGGCGTCGGGATGGTGTTTCTGCCGCAGGAAGCGGGCTCCCGTCATGCCTGCGTCGAGGAAATCGAGCGCTCGATCGCTGCCGAAGGCCAAGTTCTTCTGGGCTGGCGTGATGTGCCGGTTAACCGCGACATGCCGATGTCGCCGACTGTCAAGGCCAAGGAGCCGGTGATCCGCCAGGTCTTCGTCGGACGTGGTCCCGACGTATTCGTTACCGATGCCCTTGAGCGCAAGCTGTACATCATCCGTCGTCGTGCCGCGAACGCCATAAAGTCGCTGAAGCTCAAGTACGGCCAAGAATTCTACGTGCCGTCATTTTCGGCGCGTACCATCAACTACAAGGGCTTGTTGCTGGCAGATCAGGTTGGCGTCTATTACCTCGACCTGCAGGACAAGCGCACCGTTTCAGCATTAGCACTGGTGCACCAGCGTTTCTCGACCAACACCTTCCCGACCTGGGATCTGGCTCATCCGTTCCGCTACATTGCCCACAACGGGGAAATCAATACCGTGCGTGGCAACGTCAACTGGTTCAAGGCGCGCGAGCAAGCGATTTCGTCGCCGATCCTCGGCGACGATCTGCAGAAGGTCTGGCCGCTGCACTACCCTGGTCAGTCTGACTCTGCCTCGTTCGACAATGCGCTCGAACTGCTCGTCATGGGCGGTGGTTATTCGCTGGCCCAGGCGGTGATGCTGATGATTCCGGAAGCTTGGGAAAAGCACACGCTGATGGACGAAAACCGTCGCGCTTTCTACGAATATCATGCTGCGATGATGGAGCCGTGGGATGGCCCAGCCGCCGTGGCCTTCACCGATGGTCGCCAGATCGGTGCCACGCTCGACCGCAATGGCCTGCGTCCGGCGCGCTACCTGGTCACCGACGACGATCTCGTGGTCATGGCTTCCGAGTCCGGTGTGTTGCCGATTCCGGAGAAGAAGATCGTCAAGAAGTGGCGTCTTCAGCCGGGCAAGATGTTCCTGATCGATATGGAGCAGGGTCGCATCATCGACGACCAGGAACTGAAGAACTCACTGGCCAACGCCAAACCCTACCGCGAGTGGATCGAGAAGATCCGTATCAAACTCGACGAGGTGCCCGCGCCTGAAGAGAAGTGCGCCGAGCCGGCGGCTTCGCTGCTTGATCGTCAGCAAGCATTTGGTTACACCCAGGAAGACGTCAAGGTCATCTTGGAGCCGATGGTGCAGAACGGCGAAGAGGCGACCGGTTCAATGGGTACCGACTCCGCGCTGCCTGTGCTGTCGTCGAAAAACAAGACCCTTTACGCCTACTTCAAGCAACTGTTTGCGCAGGTGACCAACCCGCCGATCGACCCGATCCGCGAAGAACTGGTCATGTCGCTGGTTTCCTTCATCGGCCCGAAGCCCAATCTGCTAAACACCAACGACATCAATCCGCCGATCCGCCTCGAAGTGTCGCAGCCGGTTCTGTCTTTCGACGACATGGAAAAGCTGCGCAATATCGAGAAGTACACCTCGAACAAGTTCCGCTCTCTGGAACTGGATATTTGTTATCCGGTGGCTTGGGGCAAGGATGGTATCGAGGCGCGTCTCGCTTCGCTGGCTGCTGATGCCGAAGATGCCGTGCGCTCCGGTGCCAACATCCTGATCGTCTCCGATCGCAAGGTCGATGCCGAGCATGTCGCCATTCCGGCGCTGCTGGCAACGTCGGCGATCCACCAGCATCTGGTCAAGAAGGGCCTGCGCACCAGTGCCGGCCTCGTCGTCGAGACCGGGTCCGCACGTGAGGTTCATCATTTTGCACTCCTCGGCGGCTACGGCGCCGAAGCCGTGCATCCCTACTTGGCGCTCGAAACCATCGAAGGCCTGGCCAAGGGTGATGCGGAGAAGTCCGGGAAGTACGCCAAGAACTACGTAAAGGCCATTGGCAAGGGCCTCATGAAGGTCATGTCAAAGATGGGCATCTCGACCTACATGTCCTACACCGGCGCGCAGATTTTCGAGGCCATCGGCCTGCAGAAGGAATTTGTCGAAAAATACTTTACCGGCACGCCGTCCAACGTCGAGGGCATCGGTGTTTTCGAGGTGGCCGAAGAGTCCATCCGCCTGCACACCGAAGCCTTCTCGGCCGACCCGGTGCTGGCCAGCATGCTAGATGCCGGCGGCGAATACGCCTTCCGTATCCGCGGTGAAGAGCACATGTGGACGCCGGATTCCATCGCCAAGCTGCAGCATTCGACCCGTTCCGGCAAGTACGAGACCTACAAGGAATACGCCAAGCTGATCAACGATCAGACCAAGCGTCACCTGACACTGCGCGGCCTGTTCGAATTCAAGCCGCAAGGCACGCCAGTGCCGCTCGATGAAGTCGAGCCGGCCAAGGAAATCGTCAAGCGCTTTGCTACGGGCGCCATGTCGCTCGGGTCGATCTCGACCGAAGCGCACACAACGCTGGCGCTCGCGATGAATCGCATCGGTGGCAAATCGAATACTGGCGAAGGCGGTGAGGATGCCAAGCGTTTCCAGCCGCTCAAGGCCGGCCAGAAGCTGTCGGAGGTCATCGGCGCATCGCGCATCGAACGAGACTACACCTTCAAGGAAGGCGATTCCCTGCGTTCCGCCATCAAACAGGTCGCGTCCGGCCGCTTTGGCGTGACCACCGAGTACCTGGTCAATGCCGACCAGATCCAGATCAAGATGGCGCAAGGTGCCAAGCCCGGTGAAGGTGGTCAATTGCCTGGCCACAAGGTGTCCGAGTACATCGGCTTCCTTCGCCACTCGGTGCCGGGTGTCGGCCTGATTTCGCCGCCGCCGCACCATGACATCTACTCCATCGAGGATTTGGCGCAGCTGATCCATGACCTGAAGAACGCCAACAGCAAGGCCTCGATCTCTGTCAAGCTGGTGTCGGAGGTCGGTGTCGGCACCGTTGCTGCCGGTGTTGCCAAGGCCAAGGCCGATCACGTAGTGATCGCCGGTTTCGACGGCGGTACCGGTGCTTCGCCGCAATCCTCCATCAAGCATGCCGGTACGCCGTGGGAACTCGGTCTCTCGGAAACCCAGCAGACGCTGGTGCTGAACCGCTTGCGTTCACGTATCCGCGTTCAGGTTGACGGTCAGATGAAGACCGGTCGCGATGTCGTCGTCGGCGCCCTGCTCGGCGCCGATGAGTTCGGCTTCGCTACCGCGCCGCTGGTCGTCGAAGGCTGCATCATGATGCGCAAGTGCCACCTGAACACCTGCCCGGTTGGCGTTGCCACCCAGGATCCGGTACTGCGTCAGCGCTTCTCGGGTCAACCCGAGCACGTGGTCAATTTCTTCTTCTTCGTTGCCGAAGAAGTGCGCGAAATCATGGCCCAACTGGGTGTCCGCAAGTTTGACGACCTGATCGGCCGCGCCGACCTGCTTGACATGCGCGCCGGTATCGATCACTGGAAGGCCAAGGGTCTGGATTTCTCCCGTATCTTCTATCAGCCGAGTGTGCCGGCCGATGTGCCACGTCTTCACGCCGAGATGCAGGACCACGGGCTGGAAAAAGCACTCGATCACAAGTTGATCGAGCAGGCAAAGCCGGCGCTGGAAAAGGGTCAGAAGGTTCAGATCGAAACCTCGATCATCAACGTCAACCGTACATGCGGTACCATGCTGTCGGGCGAAGTCGCCCGTCGTTATGGTCATGCCGGTCTGCCGGACGACACCATTCACGTCAAACTGACCGGCACCGCTGGTCAGGCCTTCGGTGCCTTCCTGGCCCGCGGCGTGACCCTGGAACTGACCGGCGAAGGCAATGACTACGTTGGCAAGGGGCTGTCGGGTGGCCGCATCATCATCAAGCCGAGTCCGGATTTCCGGGGTGATACGCAGCAGAACATCATCTGCGGCAACACCGTCATGTATGGCGCGACCGAGGGCGAGTCTTTCTTTGCCGGTGTCGGCGGCGAGCGCTTCTGTGTTCGTAATTCCGGTGGTATCGCAGTGGTCGAAGGTGTCGGCGATCACGGTTGCGAGTACATGACCGGTGGCACGGTCGTCGTGCTCGGCATGACCGGTCGTAACTTCGCGGCCGGCATGTCCGGTGGCATCGCTTATGTCCTTGACGAGGACGGCAGCTTCAAGGGCCGTTGCAATCTGGCGCAGGTAGCGTTGGAGAAGGTGTTGCCGGCCAGTCGTCATGCCGCGGGCGAACCGCTGCATTGCGGCGAGGCAGACGAAACCCAGCTCAAGGAGCTGATCACCCGTCATGCCGAATATACCGGTAGCCAGACCGCCAAGGCTATTCTCGCCAACTGGGATTCCTACCGCGAGAAGTTCGTCAAAGTCTATCCGCACGAATACAAGCGTGCCCTCACCGAGATGGCAGCTGCTGCACAGAAGGAGGCCGCATAATGGGCAAGCCGACTGGATTCATGGAGTTCGAGCGCCTCTCCGAGGCTTACGAGCCGGTTGAACAACGCCTGAAGCACTACAAGGAATTCGTCCAGACCCTGTCTGACGACGAAGCCAAGACCCAGGGAGCACGCTGCATGGACTGCGGCATTCCCTTCTGCAACAACGGTTGCCCGGTGAACAACATCATTCCGGACTGGAACGATCTGGTTTACAGGGGCAACTGGAAGCAGGCGCTGGACGTGCTGCATTCGACGAACAATTTCCCGGATTTCACCGGGCGCATCTGTCCGGCGCCTTGCGAAGCCGCCTGCACGCTAGGCATTAATGCTGCGCCTGTGGGCATCAAGTCGATCGAGCATGCGATCATCGACAAGGGCTGGGAAATGGGCTGGGTCGTGCCGCAACCGCCGAAGAGCAAGACTGGCAAGAAGGTTGCCGTCGTCGGTTCCGGCCCGGCGGGCCTCGCCGCGGCCCAGCAATTGGCGCGCGTCGGCCACGACGTCACGGTTTTCGAGAAGAGTGATCGCCTCGGTGGTCTCTTGGCCTACGGCATTCCCGACTTCAAGATGGAAAAGACGCTGGTCGACCGCCGCGTTGCCCAGATGGAAGCCGAAGGCGTGACCTTCAAGACCAGGGTCATCGTCGGCGACAAGAACCCGCCGGCCGGCATCAACAACGACGCCAAGGAATTCGTCTCCGCTGGCGAGTTGACCGCAGCATTCGATGCCGTGATCCTCGCTGCCGGCTCGGAAGTTCCGCGTGATCTGCCGGTTCCGGGGCGCGAGTTGAAGGGCATCTACGCCGCGCTCGAATTCCTGATTCCGCAGAACAAGGAAGTCCAGCAAGGCAAAGCCAACCCGATCAACGTCAAAGGCAAGCACGTCATCGTCATCGGGGGCGGTGATACAGGCTCCGACTGCGTGGGGACGTCGAACCGCCATGGCGCCGCTTCGGTCACCCAGTTCGAACTGATGCCGATGCCGCCGGAGCAGGAAGACAAGCCGATGGTCTGGCCGTACTGGCCGTACAAGCTACGCACCTCGTCTTCGCACGACGAGGGCTGTGCCCGTGATTTTGCCGTTGCTACCAAGGGCTTCGTCGACGATGGCAAGGGCAACGTCAAGGCGTTGAAGGCCGTCCGTCTGGACTGGAAGGACGGCAAGATGACTGAAGTCGCCGGTTCGGAATTCGAGCTGCCCTGCGATAACGCCTTTCTCGCGATGGGTTTTACCAACCCGGTCGGCAGCTTGCTGGATGCATTTGGTGTCGAGAAGGATACCCGTCAGAACGCCAAGGCGACGACCGACGGAGAGGGCTGTTATCGGACCAATGTCGACAAGGTCTTTGCCGCTGGCGACGTTCGTCGCGGCCAGTCGCTGGTCGTCTGGGCGATCCGCGAAGGCCGCCAGGCCGCACGTGAGGTCGATGCTTTCCTGATGGGGACGACGACACTTCCCCGGTAAGCTTTTCGCATCATGCGATAATGCGAAGGCGGCCAGCAGGCCGCCTTCGTTTTTTATGGAGCCCGGATTCATGAGCGATCAGCCTGTCCAAGTCGTCATTCTCGCTGCCGGTCAAGGCAAGCGCATGCACTCCAACCTGCCCAAGGTCCTTCACCCCGTCGCGGGCAAAGCGCTCGCCCAGCACGTGATCGACACGGCGCGCACATTGGCTCCGCAGAAACTCATCGTGGTATACGGTCACGGCGGCGACGTGGTGCGGTCGACCCTCGCCGAGGGCGATATTTCATGGGCGGAGCAGGCGCAGCAACTGGGCACCGGGCATGCCGTCGCCCAGGCGGTGCCACAGTTTTCGGATGCGCCTTGCACGCTGGTTCTTTACGGCGATGTGCCGCTGACCTCGGCGGCGACGCTGAATCGCCTGCTCCATGCCGGACGCGATGCCCTCGCCATTCTCACTGTCGACCTCGCCGATCCTGCTGGTTATGGGCGCATCGTGCGTGACGGCGCCGGAAGCGTGCGTCGGATCGTCGAGGAGAAGGACGCCAGTGCAGACGAAAAGGCGATCCGCGAGATCAACACCGGGATCATGGCGATCCCGACCGCGCGCCTGGTCGACTGGCTCGGCCGCCTCAAGAACGATAACGCGCAGGGCGAGTATTACCTGACCGACATCGTCGCTCTCGCGGTTGCCGAAGGGCTGCCGGTGCGTACCGCGCAGCCGGACGCCGAATGGGAGGTGCTCGGCGTAAATAGCAAAGTTCAACTCGCCGAACTCGAGCGCATTCATCAGCGCAACGTCGCCGATCGCCTGCTTGTCGCCGGCGTTCGGCTTGCTGATCCGGCGCGCATTGACGTGCGCGGCACGCTCACGCACGGACGTGATGTCGCCATTGACGTCGGCTGTGTCTTCGAAGGCGACGTTGAACTTGGTGATGCCGTCGAAATCGGGCCTTATTGTGTGCTCAGGAACGTCAAGGTCGGTGCTGGCACGCGCATTGCCGCCTTTTGCCACTTCGAGGAAGCGGTAATTGGACCCGACGGCGTACTCGGCCCCTACGCGCGCTTGCGCCCAGGGGCAGAACTCGGCCCGGAGGTGCATATCGGCAATTTTGTCGAGGTCAAGAAGAGCGTCATCGGGGCACAGTCGAAGGCCAATCACCTTGCGTACATCGGTGATGCCGAGATCGGGCAGCGCGTAAATGTCGGTGCCGGCACCATCACCTGCAACTACGACGGCGCCAACAAATGGAAAACGGTCATTGAGGACGATGTGTTCATTGGCTCGGATACCCAACTGGTGGCGCCGGTGACCGTCGGGCGGGGCGCCACGCTCGGCGCCGGAACGACGCTGACAAAAGATGCGCCGCCGGAAGCATTGACCGTGTCGCGCGCCAAACAAGTCACGATCAGAGGTTGGGATCGGCCAAAAAAGGTGAAGAAATAGTGGATTTCTGGTTTCTCGTATTCATTTTTTCTGTCGCGCTGCTGGTTTCAGTCGGCGGGTCACTCTTGCTGGTCGGTTATGTTGGAACGTTACCAGCAGCGCTTTCCTTCGGCTGGCGCAGTTGGGTGCCAGCATTGCTGTTACCTGTCGCCGGGCCTGTCTGGTTTTCGGTCAGGCACTGGAAGGAGTTTTCGCGGCCAGGCAAGCAACTGATTATTGGTCTGGTGCTGGTCGTGGCGGCTCTTGCACTTTTGTTTGGCGCCGGACCTTATTTCGTCGATCGCATGGCTACGGGCGTAAAATAAGGCTTTGCCAGTTTCCAATCAGAACAGGGAGAGATAGATGTCAAAGTACATCACCGAGGCCATCCGCTCTGTCGCACTTGTCGGACATGGGGCGGCGGGCAA
>JAEUOH010000018.1 GCA_016790845.1 Dechloromonas sp. | reverse complement strand
CAGCTCATTCAAGTCCTGACCGGCATCGAGGTGCCGGCCGACGGCCGTCCGGCGGACATCGGCGTCATCGTCCATAACGTCGGCACCGCGCTGGCCGTGCGCGCTGCGGTGCGCGAGGGCAAGCCGCTGATTTCGCGGCTGGTTACCGTTAATGGCCAGTGTGTCAGTCAGCCGGGCAATATCGAAGTGCGCGTCGGCACCCTGGCCGAAGAAGTGATCGCCTTTGCCGGTGGCCTCAAGGGCGATGGCATCGGCCTCGCCCGCCGCGTCATGGGCGGCCCGATGATGGGCATGCAGATTCCGCACTGGCGGGTGCCGGTGGTCAAGGGCACCAGCGGCATCCTGGCATTCGATACTGCCGAGGTGGCCGAGCAGGAGCCGAACCCATGCATTCGCTGCGGCAGCTGCGTCAAGGCCTGCCCGATGGGCCTGCTGCCGCTGGAAATGAGTTCGCGCATCCATAACGAGGCCTATGGCGAAGCCATCGACTTTGGCCTGAAAGATTGCATTGCCTGCGGTTGTTGCGCCTACGTCTGCCCGTCGAAGATTCCGCTGGTCCAGTATTTCGTCCATGCCAAGGGCGAACTGGCCGCTCAGGATCGCGCCAAGCTGCGCACCGACGCGACCAAGAAGCTGGCCCAGCAACGTCAGGAGCGCCTGGAGCGCGAAGCGCGCGAGAAGGCCGAGGCGGCCGCCAGGCGCAAGGCCGAGCGCGAAGCTGCGGCGGCTGCCAAGGCGGCAGCAGAGACGACGGCCGGCTAGGAGCGGACGATGGGCTTCATGAACCTTTTCAAATCCTTCCTCGGCAACCACTGGGGCGTGCATCCGGCCGACCACAAGCGGCCGGCGGCCGATCAGCCGGTACGCCAGCTGCCGATGCCCCCACGCCTCTACCTGATGCTGTCGCAGCACGTCGGGGCGCCTGCGCGGCCGGTCGTGCTGGTCGGGCAGAAGGTGTTGAAGGGCGAATTGATCGCGGCGGCCCAGGGCAATATTTCGGCGCCGTTGCATG
>JAEUOH010000288.1 GCA_016790845.1 Dechloromonas sp. | reverse complement strand
CGGCGCAACCGCCACCGAGAAGGCGCAGCAGCTGATCGGCAAGCTGATCTTCGCCACCGCCTTCGTCATCGCCCTCGTCTTCTTCGCGCTGGGCCGGCGCGAAGCCTTCATCGTCGGCGTCGCCGTCACGCTGACCCTGGCCGCCACGCTGTTCGCCTCGTGGGCGTGGGGCTTCACGCTCAACCGCGTGTCGCTGTTCGCGCTGATCTTCTCGATCGGCATCCTGGTCGACGACGCCATCGTCGTCGTCGAGAACATCCACCGCTGGCAGGGCCTGCACCCTGGCAAGCCGCTGCGCGAGATCATCCCGCCGGCGGTCGACGAGGTCGGCGGGCCGACTATCCTCGCCACGCTGACCGTGATTGCTGCGCTGCTGCCGATGGCCTTCGTCAGCGGCCTGATGGGGCCGTACATGAGCCCGATCCCGATCAACTCGTCAATGGGCATGGGCATCTCGCTGGTCGTCGCTTTCGTCGTCACGCCCTGGCTGGCGCTGATGCTGATGAAAACGCATGCTAAGGGCCACGCCGCGCCTGCGCCGTCGAAGCTCGATGCCAAGCTGGACGCCACTTTCCGCAAACTGCTGACGCCCTTCCTCGACCCGCTCAAGGGCGGCGCGGCGCGCGTCAAGCTGGCCGTGGCTGTCGTCCTGCTGATTCTCGGTTCAGTATCGCTGGCCTACGTCCAGCTCGTCGTGCTGAAAATGCTGCCTTTCGACAACAAGAGCGAGTTTCAGGTGATCCTCGACATGCCGGTCGGCACGCCGGTCGAGGAAACGGCGCGCGTGCTGCACGAAATCGGCGCCGAGCTGGCGCAGGAAGCCGATGTCGTCGATTACCAGGCCTATGCCGGTACCGCCAGCCCGATCAACTTCAACGGCCTGGTCCGCCAGTATTACCTGCGGTCGACGCCGGAAAAGGGCGACATCCAGGTAAATCTGGCCGACAAGCACCATCGTTCGCGCAAGAGCCACGAGATCGCAGTCGCCCTGCGCGACCGTATCGAGGCCATCGGCAAGAAGAACGGTGGCGTCGCCAAGGTCGTCGAGGTGCCACCCGGGCCACCAGTGCTGTCGCCCATCGTCGCCGAGATCTACGGGCCGGACATGGCCGGCCAGATGGCGGTCGGCAAGCAGGTGCGCAAAGTCTTCGAGGAAACGCCCGACCTGGTTGCGGTCGACGACTATATCGATGCCGATTCCCGAAAGTTCGTGCTGCACGTACTGCAGAGCAAGGCGGCGCTGCTCGGCGTGGCGCAGAGCGACATCGTCGAGGTGGTCGGCATGGGGCTGGCCGGGCAGGACGTGACGCCGGCACGCAATACCGAGTCCAAGTTCGAAATTCCGGTACGCGTGACACTACCGGCGGAAAAGCAGTCGAACCTCGACGCCCTCTTGAAGCTGCGCGTGCGCTCGCGCGACGGCCACCTGGTGCCGGTGTCGGAACTGGTCGAGGTGCGCGAGGCGACGCGCGAGAAGGCGATCTATCACAAGGACCTCCTGCCGGTGGTCTATGTCGTCGGCGACATGGGCGGCAAGCTCGATTCGCCGCTTTACGGCATGTTCGACGCGCGCTCAAAGATCATCGGCAAGGAACTCAAGGAAGGTGGCACGCTCGGCGAATGGTTCATCCGCCAGCCGGCCGACCCCTACGCCGGCTACAGCGTCAAGTGGGACGGCGAGTGGAAGGTCACTTACGAAACCTTCCGCGACATGGGGCTGGCCTACGGCGTCGGCCTGATCCTGATCTACCTGCTAGTGGTCGCCCACTTCGGCAGCTATCTGGTGCCGCTCATCATCATGGCGCCGATCCCGCTCACCATCATTGGCGTCATGCCCGGCCACGCGCTGCTCGGTGCGCAATTCACGGCCACCTCGATGATCGGCATGATCGCGCTGGCCGGCATCATCGTCCGCAACTCGATCTTGCTCGTCGATTTCATCAGGCAGCAGGTGGCGGCCGGCATGAACTTCCACGACGCGGTGATCCAGTCCGCCGCCGTGCGCGCCAAGCCAATCGCGCTGACCGCGCTGGCCGCCATGCTCGGCGCCCTGTTCATCCTCGACGACCCCATCTTCAACGGGCTGGCCATCAGCCTGATCTTCGGCATTCTGGTCTCCACCCTGCTGACGCTGGTGGTGATCCCGGTGCTGTATTTCTCCGCTTTCAGAAAGGAACACGCATGACCATCGAACGCATCATCCGCATCATGGCCGGCTTCTTCGTCCTGCTCTCGCTGGCCCTCGGCGTCGACGGCAGCCCAATCTTCGTCTCAAAATGGTTCCTCGCTTTCACCGCCTTCGTCGGCCTCAACCTGCTGCAAAGTGGCTTCACCGGCTTCTGCCCGCCGGAAAAGCTGCTCGCCAAGCTGGGCTTCAAGCGCGGCAACGGCGGGTCGTGCAGCGTTTGATGCCAGCTGACTCCCCTGGCGCATGGCGACTGCAGCAGGCAAGACCCTTCGTCATTCAAGCAAGCGCTCCAGCGCCGCTCGCATGGGCGCATCGGAAATACTGATGACGCCATTGAATGGCTGATCCATTTCCAGGATCAGGAAAACCGCGCTAGCCACCGACAGC
>JAEUOH010000287.1 GCA_016790845.1 Dechloromonas sp. | reverse complement strand
GCGCCCCAGATGTTGATGACCTTGTCGAAGCCGCGCTCGAACTTGTTCAGGTGATAGGCGATGTCGGACGCGAAGTAGGTGTAGAGACCGTTCTCGCGCTGGACGACGCGATCCTTTTCGTCGCCGAAGGCCGTCGACCGGAACCACTTGGCACCGCTCTGCTCGTAAAGGTGGCCCTTCTTTTCCAGCAGATCGACGCAGCGCGCGACCAGTCCGGTGTCGTAGAGCGCTTTTTCGGAGAACCAGACGTCGAAGTGGACGCCGAATTCTTCCAGATCGTCGCGGCAATCGGCCAGTTGCTCGTTCAGCGCATGTTGATGCACGTACTCCCAATCAGGCCCGAGCAGTTCCTTGGCGCGGGCGATCAGCGCATCGAGATGCAGCTCGCGCTGCTGCTTGGCCTCGTCGTCGGTCCGTGCGGCTTCCGGCAGGCCCGGCGTGCCGGCCACCACGGCGGCCGCGTCGCGGATGTACTTGGTGCCGTGGGCGACCGTCATTTGCTGCGCCATGTCGCGCACGTAGCTGCCCTGATAGGCGTTGGGCGGGAAGGGCACGGCCTGGCCGTGTTGTTCCAGATAGCGCAGCCAGGTCGACAGCCCGAGGATGTCCATCTGGCGGCCGGCATCATTGACGTAATACTCGCGCGTCACGTCCCAGCCGGCGAAGGCCAGCAGACCGGACAGTGAAGCCCCGTACGCCGCGCCGCGCCCGTGGCCGACGTGCAGCGGGCCGGTCGGGTTGGCCGAGACGAACTCGACCTGCACCTTGCGCCCGCCGCCCAGCGACGAACGGCCATAGTTGGCGCCGTCGTAGAGCACGGCGCCGACCACACCGATCTTGGCCCGCGTATCGAGCGTGAAATTGATGAAGCCGGCCCCGGCGATTTCCGCCTTGGCGACCAGCACCGATACCGGCAGCTCGGCCACCAGCTGGCTGGCGATTTCGCGCGGATTTTTCTTCAGCGCCTTGGCCAGTTGCATCGCCAGATTGGTCGCAAAATCGCCATGCGTCGGGTCGCGCGGACGTTCGAGATGGATCGGGGTATCGGTCGCGGTCGGCGCAACGCTGGCCAGCGCCTGCTGCAGCAGGGCGGTCAGCTGTGATTTGACATCGTGGGCCATTGATCTGGAGCAGAAAAAGCAAAGCGGCGATTATACGCTGCTGCTGCCTGATTATTTGGCGGGTCAACTGGCACCGAGAATGGCCGACCAGGCGGCCAGCTTGGCGGCATAACTGCACGCCGCATGAGCCGGGCTGGTCGATGGCAGGCGGGCCAGCCGTAACGAAGACCCGGCCAAGCCAGGAAGCACGTGGCGGCGAAATGCCGTCTCCGCCGCCGCCCCGTTGAAGAACACCCGGGAAATGTCGCGGTGATCAGCAAAAAAACCCGCAAAATCGTTGGGCGCCACGCTGCGGCGGACAATGTCGGCATCGAGGCTGCCAGCACGCTCGCAGGCGGCGATCACGTCCCACAATGCGATACCCGCCGCCGTCAGTCTTTCCAGCCGTTGCGCGTAGGGCAGATCCGGTCCGGCGCCGAGCAGGTCGCCCATGATCCGCCAGAAGGCATTGCGCTCATGGGCGTAATACTGGCCAGCCCGCAACGAGGCCTGGCCGGGCATACTGCCGAGGATCAGCAGCCGGGCGCCCGGCGCCGCCACCGGGGGAAAACCGTGGCTCAGCGACATCGCGTCAGGCGTTGCGACCTTCCCCGGCCGGCGCCGACGCACGCTGCCAGGGCCAGCGCCCGCTGACTTCCAGTTCGAGCGTGAAGCTGAGCACCGTCCTGATCGCCACGATCACTGCCAGCACGCCGAGATTCTGCAGGTTGGGCTCGATGGCCACCGTGCCGATGATGTCGGCGATCACCAGCAGTTCCAGCCCGAGCAGGATTGCCCGGCCAAGATCGGCGCGCAAGGCGTGGTAGGCCTCCTGGAAAGTCGTTCCGCCTGCCAGCCGGCGCGCAAAGACCAGGGCCGCGACGAGCGCCCCGAGCAACAGCACGGCAACGCCGATGAACTCGACAACACCGGCGGATGCAACGACAAATTGTTCGTAGTTCATGCTTTTCTCTCGTCAGGATTTCAGTATTCGCGACACATTGCCGGCAGCAGCCATCAGGCCCGTTCGGCCTGCCGCGACCCGGCCCACGAAACCATGGCTTCGGGCACGGAGGTATCGGCGGCGGAAAAATTGCCCTTACCCGAAGTCTTGACCCGGTACATCGCCTCGTCGGCGCGGTGTATCAGGTCCGAAACGGTCATGCCCTCGTAGGGGAAGATGCACAGGCCGATGCTGGCACCAATCTGCGCCTGATCGGGCAGCGAAGGCAGCGGCGCCGAGATTTCCTGCAACAGCTTGCGCGCCAGGGCATGGGCCGCCGCTTCGTTGCCGATGTCTTCGGCCAGCACGAAAAATTCGTCGCCGCCGATGCGCGCCACGGTATCGCTGGCGCGAACGGCAAGCTTCAGTCGCTGGGCGACATCATGCAGTACCTGATCGCCCACCTTGTGGCCAAAGCTGTCGTTGACGTTCTTGAAACCGTCCAGATCGAGGAAATAACCACAGGCCAGCGTGCCGTGGCGCCTCGCCCCGTGCTCGGCCTGCAAAATGCGGTCGTAAAGCAGGTCGCGGTTGGGCAGGCCGGTCAGTCCGTCATGCAGGGAGCGCTGGAGGTGATGCTGCCGTTCGGCATCGAGTTCCTGCTCGCGAACGAACAGGACGCGGCGCTGCCGCTCGGCGAGATAACCGGCGGAACCGCCGATCAGATTGGCCGAAACGATGAAGAAATTGTGTCCGATTAGCGTATGCAGAGGGTAATCGACAAACAGGCCAAACAACACGTTATAGGCTGCGAGCAACGCAAGATCGACCCCAAGCGCGTAGATGAAGCGCGTCCCGATAAAATTGTAGGTGTAGAAAGTCACCAGCACCATCATCGGGTAGTAGTACGACGCACTTTCGACCGGCAGTTTGACCTGCATCGCCATCAGCCCGACGCCAGCCGCCGCGCCGACCAGCGCCAGCAGAAAATGCGGACAGCGGTCGAACCAGGACGTCGTGGAAATCAGCAACACCAGCACGGGCACACAGAGCGCCACGCCACGCACCAGCCACACCCGCATCATGTCGTCCGGCGCAACGAACCATTGATCAAGAACGCCATGCAGGATGTACACGAACATCCCGACCAGACAGGCGATCTGTCCCTGTTGCCGCGTTCGCGCCAGATTGGCCTCGAAAAATGCCTGCTCCTGCGCATCGTCGGCAAAGCGCAGCGTGAGGAGGTGCATGGAAGACATGGGCTTCTGAATGCTACGCATGAAGGTGCTGGGCAAATTGGAAATTCGGCGGCTGCCATCCGGGGCGAACCTGCATTATCGAAGGCCCGTGCCAAATTGACTAGGGGCGATTCAAATCACGGCTCCGGCTTATCTCCATTTTGGGCATATTTTCCCTGTCGACCGCAACAGCCCCGCTCGTCGGCACGACGCCGAGGGCGTCGGACATGGCAAGGCGTGGTTCAGACCCCGCTCGCCAGAGAAACGCCCCTGTGATGCGCACGGAACTGGGGCTATCCCCTGGGGATTCTGATCTAGAATTCCGGCCGCGCGGATCTTTTCGTAAACCAAGGGAGGATATGAAAAAGATGCAACCCGTCAACGGCATTGACCACCTCGAGCGCAGCGATGACCTGGGCGTGTACAAAACACTGCTTGAATCGACCAAGGCAATCCCCTGGAAAATCAACTGGCAGACCAAGCAGTTCGACTACATCGGCCCACAAATCGAGAGCCTGCTCGGCTGGCCGCGCGACAGCTGGCTCGGGGCGACCGACTGGATCGAGCGCATTCATCCGGAAGACCGGCAACGAACAGCCGAGTTCTGCATCAGCCAGTCCGAGGAAGGGGTCGACCATGAGGCCGATTATCGGGCCTTGAAGGCCGATGGAAGCTATGTCTGGATTCGCGATGTCGTGCATGTCATTCGCAATGAGCACAAGGTCACGACGGATTTGGTCGGCTTCATGTTCGACATTTCGGCGCGCAAGCAGATGGAGCAGGAGGTTGTCGACCTCAATCACAAGTTCAAGGCCCTGTCGAATCAGGATGGCCTGACCGGCGTTGCCAACCGCCGATTGTTCGACCAGACGCTGGCCGCGGAATGGGCGCGTGGCAAGCGTAGCGGGGAACCGCTGTCGCTGTTGATGCTGGATGTCGATCACTTCAAAGGCTACAACGATCACTACGGGCACGTGAAGGGCGACGAATGTCTGGTTCGCATCGCTCAAGCAATCAGCAAGATACCGATGCGGTCAAGCGACCTGTTCGTACGCTACGGCGGGGAGGAGTTTGCGCTCGTCCTGCCGCAGACGCCGGCCGACGCAGCGCAACGGGTCGCCGAGAAGTGCCGTGACGTCGTCGCCGCGCTGGAGATTCCTCATACCTTGTCGCCGGTCGGGAGAATCACGATCAGCGTTGGCATCTGCACGATAATCCCCAACGAATGCGACACTGTCACGACCTTGATCGAACGGGCGGACGACAAACTCTATCGCGCAAAACGGAACGGCCGGAACTGCATTTGCTCGTATTGACGCATTGAGGCTGCCACATCGGGGGCTGGCTTTCGGCAGGCCCGCCGGCATTCCGCTGTGCCGACGACAGGAATCCGGAAAAAAGGGCCGGTCTAGCATCCGTAGGCGTTTCGATTTCGGCCCATTTTGGCCCTTTTCCCCGGGTCGACCGCAACCGAATACCCTGGGGCAAAGATGTCACGTTACGCAGGCCAATTCTCCGCCTGCGTGTTAACATGCCCGTTTGACTTTCCCGGCCAGCCCGCCCCCGCCGTCCATGCGCATTTTCCGTCTGCTCAAGATCGCCTCCGTCGCCAGCCGCTATGGCCTCGACGAAATGGTGCTCGAACACGAGCCGAGCGGCCGTCTGGTGCGTCTGTCCAACACCCTGCAGTTCTGGCGCGATCTTTCGGCGCCGCGCGCGGTGCGATTACGCATGGCACTGGAAGCGCTGGGACCGATCTTCGTCAAGTTCGGCCAGGTGCTGTCGACCCGGCGCGACCTGATGCCGGCCGACATCGCCGACGAGCTGGCCAAATTGCAGGATCGCGTGCCGCCCTTCGATTCGCATCTGGCGCTGGCAGAGATCGAGAAGGCTTACGGCCGCCCGGCGAGCGAGGTCTTCGCCGAATTCGATCCGCAGCCGATCGCCTCGGCATCGATCGCCCAGGTGCATTTCGCCCGCCTGCGTGACGAGGACGGCAGCCACGAGGTGGCGGTCAAGATTCTGCGCCCCAACATGCTATCGGTGATCGAGCACGATCTGGCCCTGATGGACAGCTTCGCGCTGCTGCTTGAAAAGCTGTGGTCGGATGGCAAGCGCCTCAAGCCACGCGAGGTGGTCGCCGAGTTTGCCAAATACCTGCGCGACGAACTGGACCTGATGCGCGAGGCGGCCAACGCCTCGCAACTGCGGCGCAACTTCACCGATTCGC
>JAEUOH010000282.1 GCA_016790845.1 Dechloromonas sp. | reverse complement strand
CAGCGCGACCGCCTCGGCAGACCAGCCGGGCAGGCGGACGATCTCGGGTTGCCAGGTGAGCAGCGCGGCAGTGCTGTCGCCAACACCCGGCGAACGCAAGGCCAGCCGGTAGCCGCGCCGGCGATAGTTGTCGAGCGCCGCCAGATAAGCCTTGTCGCCGGGCGCGGGCACGTCGATGTCAAACACGATGTCCTGCGGCGCCAGCCCGCAACGCTTGAGAATCGCCTCATAAACCAGCCCGTGCTGGCTCGGCACCGCCAGCAGATGGCGCGGATGAACCGACACCTGCAAATAGCCGCCGGTGTAGCGTCGCTGCGCCAGGAAATTCAGCGCATGCAGGGTGCGGCATAGCCGGTCGAAATGCACCACGGCTGAGGCGTCCGCGCACAGCGCGTAAGCGTCGTCGCTGGTGACAATCGCGCCGTCCTCGCGCACCGCGCCCAGGCTCGCCCGATGGCCGACAATGCGCTCCTCGCGCAAATCGACGATGGGCTGGAACAGCGAGCGCAGGCGCAAGCCGCTCCACCAAGCCGCCGCGCGCTCGCCTTCAGGGTAGAGCATGCTCCCATCGGCGCTGTCGGCCGAATTGAAGTAGCGGATCAGGTCGGTCAAGGGCATGGCACCTCCTATTTCTTCAAATAAATCTGGTCGAAACTGCCACCGTCGGCGAAATGCGCCTTTTGCGCCTTCTGCCAGCCGCCGAAAGTGTCGTCTATCGTAACCAGCTTGAGTTTCGGAAATTGGCCGGCGTACTTCGCCGCCACTTTGGCATCGCGTGGCCGGTAATAGTGCTTGGCGGCAATGGTCTGGCCTTCCTCGGAATACAGGTAATCCAGATAAGCCTGCGCCGTCAGCCGCGTGCCGCGTTTCTCGACCACCTTGTCGACCACGGCGACCGGTGGCTCGGCAAGAATCGACAGGCTGGGCGCGACAATCTCGAACTTGTCCTTGCCGATCTCGTTGACCGCCAGTTGCGCCTCGTTTTCCCAGGCGATCAGCACATCGCCGAGGCCGCGTTCGACAAAAGTCGTCGTCGAGCC
>JAEUOH010000274.1 GCA_016790845.1 Dechloromonas sp. | reverse complement strand
CCACGACGTCAAGGCGCTGGAATACTGGATCAAGGACAAGACCAAGGCCAATGCCGAAGTCGTCAAGGTCAGCGAATTCATCCACTTCGCCTGCACCTCCGAAGACATCAACAACCTGTCGCACGCGCTGATGTGCCAGGGCGCCCGCGAGCAGGCCATGCTGCCGACGCTGGACAAGGTCATCGCCAAGCTGGTCGAGCTGGCCCACGCCTACGCCGACATTCCGATGATGAGCCGCACGCACGGCCAGCCGGCGACGCCCTCGACCATGGGCAAGGAAATGGCCAACGTCGCCTACCGCCTGCAACGCGCCCGCGCCCGCATTGCCGCCGTCGAGCTGCTCGGCAAGATCAACGGTGCGGTCGGCAACTACAACGCCCACCTCGCTGCCTACCCCGGCTATGACTGGGAAGGCTTTGCCAAGCGTTTCGTCGAATCGCTCGGCCTGACTTTCAACCCCTACACCATTCAGATCGAGCCGCACGATGCGCTGGCCGAGCTGTTCGATGCCTTCGCCCGTGCCAACAGCATCCTGATCGATCTCGACCGCGACGTCTGGGGCTACATCTCGCTCGGCTTCTTCAAGCAGAAGGTCAAAGCCGGGGAAATCGGTTCCTCGACCATGCCGCACAAGGTCAATCCGATCGACTTCGAAAACTCCGAAGGCAACCTCGGCCTGGCCAACGCCATGCTCAAGTTCCTCGCCGAAAAGCTGCCGATCTCGCGCTGGCAGCGTGACCTGACCGACTCCACCGTGCTGCGCAACATGGGCGTCGGCCTCGGCTACGCGCTGCTCGGTTACGACTCGCTGTTGAAGGGCCTGGGCAAGCTCGAAATCAACGCCGACCTGATGAAGGCTGACCTCGACGCCAACTGGGAACTGCTCGCCGAGCCGATCCAGACGGTGATGCGCCGCTACGCCGTGCCGAATGCCTACGAAAAGCTCAAGGAGCTGACCCGTGGCACCCGTGTTTCGCGCGACGGCATGCAGGCCTTCGTCGCTACGCTGGAGATTCCGGAAGCCGCCAAGGCCGAACTGCTCAAGCTGACGCCGTGGGACTACACCGGCAAGGCGGCCGAACTGGCCAAGCGCATCTGAGGCGCGGGTCGTGAAGTGCAGCAAATGCGGGCAGGAAGTTCCCGCCGACGCCATTTACTGCCCCCATTGCACCGGTGACGGCAAGACGAGCGACCGCGACGTCATTCGCGGCGGTGTGGTGGGCGGCGTGATCGGTCTGCTGGTCGGGCTCATTCCTGCGCTACTGATTCTTTACATCTACGGTGCCGAGCGCGGCATCAAGGCCATTGCCCTGACCGTGCCGATCGCCACCTTCACCACCGGGCTGATCCTCGGTCTGGTCAAAGCCAAACGGGAATGGAAATAATGTCTTTTGCCGAAAACCTGAAAAAACTTCCGGGAATTTCCCATCTTTCTGCGGTCAACCTGCTGGACAAGGCAGAAACCGTGGTCGCCACCATCGAGAACAAGCCGGGCAGCCAGGGCTCGCTCGCGGTGTACAACCACCTCGCGCAGACCTACGGATCGATCAACCTCGAAGCCGCCAAAAAGGGTCTGGAAATTTTCGCCGAGCACACCGAGGATGCGCGGAACAATCCCGGCAAGCATCCCAATATCGACCGCTTGATCGCCATCGAACAGGGCGGGCCGGTGTTGCGCGTCAAGCACGTCTTTGCCGTCTGAGTCGTTTTGAAGGCCTGAATGGCTTGACCAAGGAATTTGTCTATCTTGACCGTAAGTCTGCTTCCTGCCGCAGACGCTAGGCACAGAGGTCACAGCGCATTTTCGATTTTTCAAGACTTGGGGTCGACCGCAGCTGTTAGCGTAGCGGCCGCGCCATCAGGTCATGCAGCAATTGCGTGTACGTGCGAACCAAGGTCGCGTCGGTAGGCAGGTAGCGGCTAATTCTTTCCCGCTGTGTTGCCCGATAGACGTCCGCGTCGGCATCGTGCTGGTAAATCGCCAGCAGCAGGCGCTCGGCACCCAGATCGGCGCGGTTGTCAGGGTAAAAGTATCCCAGGTCCGGGCAAAGATGGGCGTTGTGAATCAGCGGGAACCCTTGCCAGCAGACTTCCAGGTAGAAATAGTTCAACGGGTTTTCCATCTGATGTGAAATCACGATGTCCGTTTGTTCAGCCAGGAAGGCTGGCGTTTCGTAGCGCCCTAGAAACACTGCTTTATGTTGCCGCACGATGTCGAGTTGATTCATGAGCGCAATGAATTCCGGGCTTTGCGTTGCGATTTGCTCGGAATTGGTCACGCTGAGTAGCGCGATGGCCTCCGGATGCTGCCGATAGGCCAGTTCGGCAATCAAAATCGGGTAAAGGCAGAACTTGACCAGATCGATGTTGGGTTCCATGACGACCAGGCGTCGCGGGGAATCCGGCCGCGCTTGATAGATGCCCCCATTCGGCAAGTTCTGGCTTCGCTGCTCGAGAAAGGTCGGACTCCAGACGAAAGGTGCGATTTCGGCAGGGTGCCGGCGCAATACCTCAAAGAATGACTGACTGTTGTTGGCAACCTGCGGAATCATCCAGATTGCGTCATAGCGTTGATTGACGAAAAGGCCATAACCCCACAGTGGGCGATTGAACAGAATGGACTCCATGGCATGGATGTATTCGAATCCGCAACAATAGGACACTACTCGTGTTCCGCGCTGTTTCAGGTACGAGGTCTGGTTCTCGTCTATCTGACCACCCAATTCGATCAAGATATCCAACTCGTCCTTGGCAGAGTCGAATGATCGGGTAGGCCAGCGTTCAAGATCCCAGGGGAGCCGTTCCGTGATCCGGATAGCCGTGGTGTTTACCAGCACGACTTGGGCAACATTGGCGCAGTTCCGCAGAGCTTCGGCAAGGAAGACGGCATTCTGCTTGATCCCGTTGTTCCAGAGGGTCTCGTCTTCATTTTTTAGGCCGATGGTAATACCGATGGTCAGGTTCATGGGTGTAGAATCAACGGGTTTGCGCTGGTACTTCAAGTTCGATATGCGAAATAGGGGGCGTCAAGATCGCACGACGTTTTTCAATGTTTATGCTTGGTTGCGATCGGTTGTTTTGATTTTGACCATATGTGAAATATTTCCTTGCGGGAAAACGGGTGCATGGTAGCTTCCCTTTGCGATTTCGGGAGCGAATTGATCGCATTTTCCCCGAGCGCCTCTTTCTTTTTGGAAAGACACTTTTTTGTTGTAGGAACGTGGGTTTGAATGGTCTCAGGCGATTTTTGAGTCGCAAGATAGAAGCGGTGTGGATTTGCTTCTGTTTCGTTGACGGTGGCGGTAGTGCAGGCGTTTGGATGAAAGTCGCATGGTTGCAGGAATGATATATGAATAAGATATACAAGGTTATCTTCTGTAAGCGCACCGGAAAACGCATCGCCGTCAGCGAATGCACCAAATCCTCGGGCAAGCAGTCAGGAGGAAAGGCTGCAGTTTGCGTCGCGGCAGCAGCTTTTGCGGCGGGAGTTGCCTTGTTGGGGGTTGGGCAGGTGGCACAGGCGCAGACGTTGCCTGAGGCTCCCTGTACTGCCAATGCGGGTGGCACGATGTATAACGCGAACCCAACATGTGTCAATTATGTAAATAACACGCGCATCTATCTGGATTCCCTGTCGACCTCGACCTCGACAGGTCTGAGTACGACGACTAGCCGAGTCAATAGTCTCTCCACCGGCGTCTCGTCCCTGAGCACCGGGGTGTCCAGCCTGTCCACGGGCCTGAGCAGTACCAACAGCAACGTCTCCAGCCTGTCTACCGGGCTGAGCACGACCAACAGCAATGTCGGCAGCCTGTCCACCGGCCTGAGCAGTACCAACAGCAACGTCTCCAGCCTGTCTACCGGGCTGAGCACGACGAACAGCAATGTGACGAGTCTGTCGACCTCGACCTCGACGGGTCTGAGCACGGCGACGAGTTCGATCGGTAGCCTGAGCACCGGCCTG
>JAEUOH010000240.1 GCA_016790845.1 Dechloromonas sp. | reverse complement strand
TTGTTTTACATCGACCGGCCAATCGCAGCCGGCGATGAGGAGAATAACCATGAGTCTAGGCCTTGTTGGTCGCAAGGTTGGCATGACTCGCATTTTTGCCGAGGATGGCGCGTCCATTCCGGTAACTGTGCTTGACGTGTCGAACAACCGCGTGACCCAAGTTAAAACGCCGGAGAATGATGGCTACGCAGCCGTACAGGTCTCTTTTGGCAAGCGCCGTGCCTCGCGTGTTTCCAAGCCCCTGGCTGGCCATCTGGCCAAGGCGGGCGTGGAAGCCGGGCATGTCCTCAAGGAATTCCGTATCGAAGCCGATCAGCTCGCCTCTTTCAAGGCTGGTGATCAAGTTGCTGCGACTATTTTTGCCGAAGGGCAAAAAGTGGATGTCAGCGGCAAGTCCATCGGTAAGGGATTCCAGGGTGGCATCAAGCGTCATAACTTCAGTTCCAATCGTGCTTCGCACGGTAACTCGGTTTCGCACAATGCGCCGGGTTCCATCGGTATGGCGCAGGATCCGGGTCGTGTTTTCCCGGGCAAGCGCATGGCTGGCCACCTCGGTGATGTCCAGACCACGATGCAGGGGCTGACGATTGTTCGTGTTGATGCTGATCGCCAGTTGCTGCTGGTCAAGGGTGCCGTTCCCGGCGCCAAGGGTTCTGACGTCGTCGTGCGTCCGGCGGTCAAGGCTTAAGGGGGCGACATGGAACTCAAGGTAATAAACGAACAAGGTCAGGAAGCAGCCAAGCTGCAGGCTTCCGACGTGCTGTTCGGTCGCGATTTCAATGAAGCGCTGGTGCACCAGATCGTTGTTGCCTATCAGGCCAATGCACGTTCCGGTGATCGTCAGCAGAAGGATCGCTCCGAAGTCCGTCACACCACTACCAAGCCGTGGCGCCAGAAGGGTACGGGTCGTGCCCGCGCCGGCAGCAATGGCAGCCCCCTGTGGCGCGGAGGCGGCCGGATCTTCCCGAACTCGCCCGAGGAAAATTTCAGCCAGAAGGTTAACAAGAAGATGTTCCGCGCCGGCATGGCGGCGATTCTCTCCGAGTTGGCCCGTCAGGATCGTCTGGTCGTGGTTGACGATCTCACTGTGGATGCGCCAAAGACCAAGCTGTTTTCGCAAAAGCTGAAAAATCTTGGTCTGGATGGCAATCTTCTGGTCATCACCGATGCGCTGACCGAAAATCTCTATCTCTCGTCGCGCAATCTGCCGCACGTTCTTGTGCTTGAAGCCCAAGAGGCCGACCCGGTTTCTCTTGTGCGCTTCGCCAAGGTGCTTGTCACCAAGAGCGCTGTGGCCAAGTTCGAGGAGATGTGGGGATGAACCAACAACGTCTAATGCAAGTGCTACTGGCGCCGCAAATCTCCGAGAAGGCAACGTACGTTGCCGACAAGCATGAGCAGGTGATCTTCCGTGTTGCCACCGATGCAACCAAGCCGGAGATCAAAGCTGCAGTCGAGCTGCTGTTCAAGGTTGAGGTCGAGGCGGTTCAGGTCGCGAATGTCAAGGGCAAGGTCAAGCGCTTCAAGGGTGCCGTCGGTCGCCGCAAGGGCTGGAAGAAAGCCTTTGTCAGTCTCAAGCCAGGCCAGGAAATCAATTTTGTCGAAGGGGGGAATGTCTAATGGCACTCGTTAAAGTCAAGCCGACTTCCCCTGGTCGTCGTGCCGTGGTGCAAGTTGTCAATGCTAATCTGCACAAGGGTAAGCCGTTTGCTGCGCTGGTTGAGTCGCAGTCGAAGAATGCCGGCCGCAACAATAATGGCCACGTCACTGTTCGCCATCAGGGCGGCGGTCACAAGCAGGCTTACCGCGTGGTTGATTTCAAGCGTGCCAAGGACGGCATCCCGGCCAAGGTAGAGCGTCTGGAATACGATCCGAATCGTACTGCCAATATCGCCCTTCTGTGCTATGCGGATGGCGAGCGTCGCTACATTATCGCCAACAAGGGCATGGTGGTCGGCCAGCAGGTCATGAGCGGGTCCGAGGCTCCAATAAAGGCCGGCAATGCGTTGCCGATTCGCAACATTCCGGTCGGTACCACCATCTGCTGCGTCGAAATGTTGCCGGGTAAGGGGGCGCAATTGGCTCGTTCCGCGGGGACTTCCGCGCAACTGCTGGCGCGCGAAGGTACCTACGCCCAGATTCGTCTGCGCTCCGGCGAGGTTCGTCGCGTGCACGTTGAATGCCGCGCTACCATCGGTGAAGTCGGCAACGAAGAGCATAACCTGCGCAAGATTGGCAAGGCCGGTGCGCAACGCTGGCGCGGCATTCGCCCGACTGTTCGTGGTGTCGCCATGAACCCAGTCGATCACCCGCACGGTGGCGGTGAAGGCCGTACCGGCGAAGGTCGCGTGCCGGTTAACCCGTGGGGTCAGCCTACCAAGGGTTATCGCACCCGCAGCAACAAGCGCACGAACAGCATGATCGTTCAGCGCCGTCATAAGCGTTAAGGGGTAGAAAATGGGACGTTCTCTCAAAAAAGGCCCGTTCGTTGATGCGTACCTGATCGACAAAGTCGAAGCGGTTCGTGCCACCAACGACAAACGCCCGATCAAGACCTGGTCGCGTCGTTCGACGATTCTCCCCGAGTTCATCGGTTTGACGATCGCGGTCCACAACGGCAAGCAGCATATTCCGGTTTTTGTTACCGAGAATATGGTCGGTCACAAGCTCGGCGAGTTTTCGCTGACCCGGACGTTCAAGGGTCACACCGCTGGCAAGAAGGCCAAGAAGTAAGGAGCTGACATGGAAACTCGTGCAAGTCTGCGGGGCGTACGCCTCTCTGAGCAAAAAGGTCGCCTCGTGGCGGACCTCGTGCGTGGCAAGCCGGTCGGTCAGGCTCTAAATATCCTGGCCTTCTCGCCTAAAAAGGGCGCCGGTATCGTCAAAAAAGTGCTGGAGTCGGCAATTGCCAACGCCGAGCACAATGACGGCGCCGATATCGACGAACTGCTGGTCAAGACCATCTACGTCGAAAAAGGCATGGTGCTGAAGCGCTTTACTGCGCGCGCCAAGGGTCGTGGCAATCGGATCGTCAAGCCGACCTGCCATATCTATCTGACCGTTGGTAACTAAGGAAGAGCCATGGGACAGAAAATTCATCCGGTTGGCTTTCGTCTAGCCGTTACCAAAAACTGGGGTTCTCGCTGGTACGCCAACAGCAAGGACTTTCCTGGCATGTTGCATGAAGACATCAAGGTTCGGGAGTATCTGAAGCGCAAGCTGGCTCACGCTTCCGTCGGTCGCGTGCTGATCGAGCGCCCGGCCAAGAATGCCCGTGTTACCGTTTATTCGGCCCGTCCTGGTGTTGTAATTGGCAAGAAAGGTGAGGACATCGAGCAACTGCGTTCGGATCTTCAACGGATTATGGGCGTTCCAGTCCATGTGTCCATCGAAGAGATCCGCAAGCCGGAAATCGATGCTCAATTGATCGCCGACTCCATTGCTCAGCAACTGGAAAAGCGCATCATGTTCCGCCGCGCTATGAAGCGTGCCATGCAAAACGCAATGCGCTTGGGTGCCCAGGGTATCAAGGTTATGAGTGCTGGTCGTCTTAATGGTGCGGAAATTGCGCGCAGCGAATGGTATCGCGAGGGTCGCGTTCCGCTTCATACCCTGCGTGCCAATATTGATTACGCTACCTCGGAAGCGCTGACCACCTACGGTATTATCGGTATCAAGGTCTGGGTTTACAAAGGGGACATGCTTGATCGCAATGAACAACCGGAAGTTGTTGAGCCGGCTGCTGACGATCGCAAGCCGCGTCGTGCTCCTGGCAAACCTGAGGGCGACAAGCCCCGTACCCGTACGGTGAAAAAGTCCGAGGGTACTGGTGATCCGGCCAAGCGTGTAAGAAAGGCAGGTGCCTAAATGTTGCAACCCAATCGCCGCAAGTTCCGCAAGGAGCATAAAGGTCGCAATGAAGGTCTAGCGACCCGAGGTACCAAGGTTTCCTTTGGTGAATGGGGCCTCAAGGCCACTGGTCGTGGTCGTCTGACCGCGCGCCAGATCGAAGCGGCCCGCCGTGCCATGACGCGTCACATCAAGCGTGGTGGGCGTATCTGGATTCGTATTTTCCCGGACAAGCCGATTTCCAAGAAGCCGGCAGAAGTTCGTATGGGTAACGGTAAGGGTAATCCGGAATATTGGGTTGCCGAAATCCAGCCGGGTAAAGTGCTCTATGAGATGGATGGCGTGAATGAAGCGCTGGCTCGCGAGGCTTTTGCCCTCGCCGCAGCCAAGCTGCCGATTTCCACCACCTTCGTGACTCGTCATCTGGGGTAATCATGAAAGCTAATGAACTGAGAACCAAGAGCGTGGACGAGCTCAACAAGGAGTTGCTGGACCTGTTGAAGGCCCAGTTCGGCCTGCGTATGCAGCTTGCTACCCAGCAGTTGTCCAATACCAGCCAAATGTCCAAGGTGCGCCGTGACATCGCTCGCGTTCGCACGCTTATCCGTGAAAAGGCGGTACAGCAATGAGTGAAGCCTCTAGCATCAATCGCACTCTGATCGGTCGCGTTGTTAGCGACAAGATGGAAAAGACTGTCACAGTCCTCGTTGAACGCAAGGTCAAGCACCCGATGTACGGAAAGGTGATGGTTCGCTCCAAGAAGTATCACGCTCACAACGAGGGCAATACAGCCAAGTCCGGCGACCTCGTCGAGATCGTGGAAACCCGTCCGGTGTCTCGCACAAAGACGTGGGCCGTTACTTCGGTGTTGCAAAAAGCGATCGTCGTATAATCAATCGACGAAAAACGCTTGCGTTAACGATAAAGAGGCCGGTATAATCCGGCTTCTTTTTTGCATGTGCCCGTTCTGGGTTATGCAAAGCTGTTCGACCCGTACGGGTTCCAAGACTGACCGCGAAAGCGGGTTAAGTTGGAGTTAATTTAAATGATTCAGATGCAGACGACTCTGGACGTCGCCGACAATACCGGTGCCCGTTCAGTAATGTGTATCAAAGTGCTCGGTGGATCCAAGCGCCGCTATGCTGGCATTGGTGACATCATCAAGGTCAGCATTAAGGATGCTGCCCCGCGCGGTCGTGTCAAGAAGGGGGATGTATACAACGCCGTGGTGGTTCGCACCGCCAAGGGTGTGCGTCGTCCGGATGGCTCGCTTGTTCGCTTTGATGGCAATGCCGCAGTCCTTCTCAACAACAAGCTCGAGCCGATCGGCACGCGCATCTTTGGCCCGGTTACTCGCGAATTGCGGACCGAGCGCTTCATGAAGATCGTGTCCCTTGCTCCTGAAGTGCTGTAAGGAACGGTTATGGAAAAGATTCGTAAGGGTGACGAGGTTGTCGTCATCTCCGGAAAAGACAAGGGCAAGCGCGGTACCGTACTGGTTCGCGTCGATGCTGGTCACGTCATCGTTGAGGGGGTCAATCGCGCTAAAAAGCACGTCAAGCCGAATCCGATGAAGGGTGTCGCTGGGGGCATCGTCGATAAGGATATGCCCATTGATCTCTCCAATGTTGCACTGTTCAACCATGCTACCAAGAAGGCTGACCGTGTCGGCTTCAAGGTGTTGGAAGACGGTCGCAAGGTTCGTGTGTTCAAGTCGAACGGCGAACCGGTGGGCGCATAAGGGGCTGAAATGGCGCGTTTACAGCAGTTTTATAAAGAAACGGTAGTTGCGGACCTGTCCAAGCAATTTGGTTACAAGTCAGTAATGGAAGTGCCGCGAATCACCAAGATCACCTTAAATATGGGTGTGGGTGAAGCGGTCGCCGACAAGAAAGTTCTTGAGAACGCGGTTGGCGACATGCAGAAGATTGCAGGTCAGAAGCCCGTGACTACGAAAGCTCGCAAGTCTATTGCTGGCTTCAAGATTCGTGATGGGTACCCGATTGGCTGTATGGTTACCCTGCGCGGCCCGCGCATGTTCGAGTTCCTGGATCGCTTGGTGACCATCGCGTTGCCGCGTGTTCGTGACTTCCGCGGCATTTCCGCGAAGGGTTTCGATGGCCAGGGTAACTACAACATGGGCGTAAAAGAGCAGATCATCTTCCCGGAGATCGAGTACGACAAGATCGACGCGCTACGGGGCATGAATATCAGCATCACCACGACCGCGAAGACCGATGCAGAAGCGAAAGCCCTGCTCTCCGCGTTCAAGTTCCCGTTCAAGAATTGAGGCAATCATGGCAAAACTTGCTCTGATCAACCGTGAAGAAAAGCGCCGCAAAATGGTCGCCCAGTATGCAAAGAAGCGTGCGGCCCTTGAGGCAGTATTCAATGACGCGAGCCTCTCGGAACAGGAGCGTTACGACGCCCGTCTGAAACTTCAGGCGTTGCCGCGCAATTCGAGCCCGTCGCGTCTGCGCAACCGCTGCGAACTGACTGGTCGTCCGCGTGGTGTTTTCCGTAAGTTCGGTTTGTGCCGTAACAAGATTCGTGAGCTTGCCTTCAATGGCGAGATTCCGGGTGTTGTTAAGGCTAGCTGGTAAGGAGATACAGAATGGCTATGAGCGATCCGATCGCGG
>JAEUOH010000235.1 GCA_016790845.1 Dechloromonas sp. | reverse complement strand
GACGTGATGCTCCTCAATAAGTGTGACCTGTTGCCGCACCTCGATTTCGATGCCGACCTCGCTGAAGCGAACGCCCGCCGCGTCAATCCTGACCTGACCATCTTCCGCGTTTCGGCCGCGCGCGGCGAGGGCATGAGTGCCTGGGCCGACTGGGTCGCCGCCGGACTCGCGGCGCAGGGAGCCCGGCGCGCCGAATCGGTCGATGCGCTCAAGGCCCGCATCGCCGAACTGGAGCGGCAGTTGGCCGCCCGGTAGCTTGGGGTGAGCGGGCGCCTGTTACGCATCCACGGCCTCGTTCAGGGCGTCGGATTTCGGCCCTACGTCTGGCGACTGGCCAACGAACTCGGCCTCGTCGGCTGGGTGCGCAACGACGGTGCCGGGGTGACGGTTGCGGTCGACGGCGAAAAAGTGCCCGAATTCATGCGCCGCTTGCGGCTCGAAATACCACCGCTGGCGCGTATCGACGGGATGGTGGCGGAGCCCGCCGAGGTCGCCGGCTCCGGCTTTGCGATCCTCGACAGCGTAGCCGGGGCAGTGCGTACGACGATCGGGCCCGACGCCGCCATCTGCCCGGCGTGCATCGCCGACATCTGCAACCCGGCCGGCCGGCGCTGGCGCCATGCCTTCGCCACCTGCACGCACTGCGGCCCGCGCTTCACGGTCAGTCGGCGGATCCCCTACGATCGTGCGTATACCAGCCTCGCTCCCTTCCCGCTGTGCCCGGCGTGTGCGGCTGAATACGCCGACCCGGCCGACCGCCGCTTCCATGCCGAGACCACCTGCTGCCCGGACTGCGGGCCGCACCTGACGCTACTCGATACGCACCGCCGCCCCCTGCCCGGCGACCCGCTCGCGGCGGCGCTTGCGCTGCTACGCGCCGGGTGCATCGTCGCGCTCAAGGGCCTCGGCGGATTTCATCTTGCCTGCGACGCGCGCAATGCGGAGGCGGTGGCCGAACTGCGCCGGCGCAAGCAGCGCGAGGAAAAGCCCTTTGCCGTGATGGGCCTGAACGAAGCGGCCTTCGCCGGGCTCGCGCAGGTTGGCGAAGGCGAGCGCACCCTGTTGCGTACGGCGGCCGCACCGATCGTGCTGTGCCGCAAGGGCGCACGGGAGTTGCCCGGCATCGCCCCGGGCCTGGCCTGGCTGGGCGTCATGCTGCCAGCGACGCCGCTGCACCTGCTGCTTTGGCACGAGGCAGCAGGGCGGCCGGTGGGAACGGACTGGTTGCGCGAGCGTCACGACCTCCTGCTGGTGATGACCAGCGCCAACCCGCATGGCGAACCGCTGGTCACCGCCAACGATGAGGCGCTGGCGCGCCTGGACGGGATCGCCGACGCCTTTCTGATGCACGACCGCGACATTGTGATCCGTTGCGACGACTCTGTGCTGCGTGCCGGCCCCGCTTTCATTCGCCGCGCGCGCGGCTACGTGCCGGTGCCGATTCTGCTCGCCGAGGATGGGCCGACCGTGCTGGCGCTCGGCGGCTACCTGAAGAACACGGTTTGTGTCATGAAAGGGCGCGAGGCCTTCCTGTCGCAGCACGTCGGCGGCCTCGACAACGCGGCGGCGATCGGCTTCCTGGAGGAAACGGTGGCGCACCTGCGGGCCATTCTCGATGTCCGGCCGGACATCGTCGCGCACGATTTGCACCCGGATTTTCCCTCTACTCATCTCGCGTTGCGGCTGGCGGGGGAGTTGGGCGTTCCCGCGCTGGCTGTCGGGCATCACCAGGCTCATATTGGGTCGATCTGCGCCGAACATGCAGTTAACGAGCCAATTGTAGGGTTGGCCATCGACGGTGTCGGCCTGGGACCGGATGGTGGCCTGTGGGGCGGCGAATTGCTGCGTGTCGCCGGAGCCCAATGCCAGCGGCTCGGCCATCTGCAGCCGCTCAGATTGCCCGGTGGCGAACGCGCTGCCCGCGAGCCGTGGCGGATGGCGGTGGCGGCGCTGCACGGAGCCGGCCTTGGCTACCGCATCACCAACTGGTTGAAAAAAACCTGGCCGGAGCGCGATGCCGGCCCGCTGCTGACCATGCTCGCCCGTGACCTGCGTTGCCCGCCGACCACCAGCCTCGGGCGCTGGTTCGACGCTGCGGCGGGCATGCTCGGGCTGCGCGCCGAGTCGCGCTATGAGGGGCAGGCGGCGATGGAACTCGAAGGCAGGGCGGCGGCGTTCGGCATCGTGCCGCCGCTGGCAGGTGGCTGGCGCATCGAGCGCGGCGTGCTCGATTTCTCGCCCATGCTGAGCGTTTTGCTGGATTGCGAGGATGCGTCATACGGCGCCGCGCTTTTCCATGCCACTTTGGCCGCCGGGCTGGCAGAATGGACGCTTGCTGCGGTCGACGGGCAAAAACAGGCAAAAATCGCCGTTGGCGGCGGTTGTGCGATGAATGCGGTGCTGATGTCGGCGTTGTGCGGCCATCTGGAGATGGCGGAGGCGACCTTGATCGAAGCGTGTCAGGCGCCGCCCAACGACGGTGGTCTGGCGCTGGGCCAGGCCTGGGTGGCGCGGCGAATGTTCGAGGAGATGTAGATGTGTCTGGCTATTCCCGCGCAAGTGGTCGAGTTGCGCGATGGCGACAATGCGCTGGTCGATCTGGCTGGCGTGCGCAAGGAGATCTCGCTGTCGCTGGTCGATGAGGTTGCGGTGGGCGACTACGTGATCGTCCATGTCGGCTACGCGCTGAACAAGCTGGACCCCGAGGAAGCCGCCAAAACCTTGGCGCTGTTCGCCGAAATCGGCCAGTTGGGTGGCGAGTCGACGCCCGATAGATGAAATACATCGACGAATTTCGCGATGGCGATGTCGCACGCAAGCTGGCCGCCGCCATCGCCAGCGAGGTGAGCCCGGCGCGTCGCTACCGGTTCATGGAATTCTGCGGCGGCCATACCCATGCCATTTCACGTTACGGCATTGCCGACTTTTTGCCGGACAACGTGCGCATGATCCATGGCCCCGGCTGCCCGGTGTGCGTGCTGCCCATCGGCCGAGTCGATCAGGCGATTCGGCTGGCGCTGGAACACGGCGTCATACTTTGTACCTACGGCGATTGCCTGCGCGTGCCGGCATCGAGTGCCCTGTCGCTGCTCAAGGCCAAGGCGCTGGGCGGCGACATCCGCATGATTTATTCGTGTGCGGATGCGGTGGCACTGGCCCGGCGAAATCCGGATAAGCAGGTGGTTTTCTTCGCCATCGGTTTCGAGACGACGACGCCCCCGACGGCGGTTGCCATCAAGCAGGCCGCCGCCCTCGGGCTGAGCAACTTTTCCGTACTCTGCTGCCATGTACTGACACCGCCGGCCATCGCCAGCATCATGGAAGGGGCCGATGAACAATTGCAACTCGACGGCTTCGTCGGCCCCGCCCATGTCTCGACCATCATCGGCAGCCGCCCCTACGAACCGTTTGCCACGCGGTATCGCAAACCGGTGGTGATCGCCGGTTTCGAGCCGCTTGACGTGTTGCAGGCGATCCGCATGTTGATTCGTCAGGTTAATGAAGGCCGTGCCGAGGTTGAAAACGAGTTCTCGCGGGCCGTCGACCGTGACGGCAACCGGAAGGCACAGGCGTTGATGGATGAGGTCTTCGAGTTGCGGGAAAGCTTCGAGTGGCGCGGCCTCGGCACGCTGCCGTATTCGGCCCGGCGGCTTCGCGCCGAATTCGCCGGTTTCGACGCCGAGCACCGATTCGCACTGGCCTACCGGCCGGTCGCCGACCACAAGGGCTGCGATTGTGGCGAAATCCTGCGTGGAATCAAGCGACCACAGGACTGCAAGCTGTTTGGCACGGTGTGCACCCCTGAGAATCCCATCGGCTCGTGCATGGTGTCTTCCGAAGGTGCCTGCGCCGCGCACTACACTTATGGACGCCACAAGAGTGCCTGAGTCGCGCAAAAACTATTTGCGGCCGCTCGATCTCAAACACGGGCGTGTCGATATGGCACACGGCGCGGGCGGTCGGGCGATGGCGCAGTTGATCGACGAGTTGTTCGCCCGCCACCTTGGCAACGAATGGTTGGCCCAAGGCGATGACGGTGCCGTGCTGCCGACGCCGGGCGGCGGCCGGCTGGTCATGGCGACCGACAGTCACGTGGTGTCGCCGTTGTTTTTCCCCGGTGGCGACATCGGTTGCCTGGCAGTGCACGGCACGATCAACGATGTGGCGGTCATGGGCGCGCAACCGCTCTGGCTATCTGCTGCCTTCATTCTCGAAGAGGGCTTGCCATTGGGCGATCTGGCGCGCATCGTCGCCAGCATGGCGGCGGCAGCCCGCGAGGCCGGTGTGCCCATCGTTACCGGTGACACCAAGGTTGTCGAGCGTGGCAAGGGCGATGGGGTGTTCATCACGACTACCGGCGTCGGCGTTCTGGCGCCGGGGCGCGATTTTTCTGGCAGGCTGGCGCGGCCGGGTGATGCGATACTGGTTTCCGGCACGCTCGGAGACCACGGCATGGCGATCATGGCCGGGCGCGAAAACCTCGGCTTCGAGTCGCCCATCGTTTCCGATACGGCGGCGCTGCATGGCCTGATCGCCGACCTGCTGGCGAGCGGTGCCGACATTCGCGTGCTGCGCGATCCCACGCGCGGCGGGCTGGCGACGACGCTGAATGAAATTGCCAGGCAATCCGGTGTCGGCATGATGCTGCAGGAAAAAGCCCTGCCCATCAGCCCGCCGGTCGCTGCGGCTTGTGAATTTCTGGGGCTGGATCCGCTTTATGTCGCCAATGAGGGTAAACTGGTGGCGATCTGTGCGCAAAATGATGCCGAAAAGCTGTTAACGGCGATGCGCAACCATCCGTTGGGAAGGCGTGCCGCAGTCATCGGTAGCGTTTATGCTGACCCGCAGCAATTCGTCCAGATGGCGACCGCTTTTGGCGGTAAAAGGATCGTCGATTGGCTGACTGGTGACCAGTTGCCGAGAATTTGCTGAGTCGGTTCAGTCGCGCAACGCGATCATGATGGACTGGACGTTGTCGAGTTCTGCCAGGACGACCGCGCGGGCATCCTTCATGTCGACGGCGTTGCGGACCCGGAAAAGTTCCCGCCCGCCATTGCGGTAGCGCACCGCGGCGGTGAATTCCGGGCGACTTGTCCTGGCGGACGCCGGATGGCGCGAGTCAGACCGCTTGCGTTGTTGCATTCCCTTACCCCTGAGTGACTAGTTCATTTTGCTACATCGTAATCAAGAGTTGTTTCACAAAAAATAGCGCGAAAGTCATACGTTTATGCGGAATGCGAGCGTGCACGGCGCAATTCCCCGGTAGATAACGCTTCGGAATTTCCGCAAGGGGGCAAAAAACCCGAACGGTATGCAAGAATTCATCACTTTTGAATCTCCGGGAGGCAGCCATGGACCGTTTCACCATTTCTCTCGACGCTACGCTGGCCACCCAGTTCGACGAGTTGATCGCCGCGCGCGGCTACAGCAACCGCTCGGAAGCGGTGCGCGACCTGATTCGCGGCGCCATCGAGGGTGACCGCCAGCGGGGGGCGCCGACCGGTCATTGCGTCGCCAACCTTTCCTATGTCTATAACCATCACGAGCGGGAACTGGCCGAACGCATTACCAGTCGCCAGCACGAGCACCACGACCTTACGGTGGCGTCCATGCACGCCCATCTCGATCATGAAAATTGCCTGGAATCGGTCGTCCTGCGCGGGGCGACGGCAGCAGTGCGCCGCTTTGCCGAGGGCCTGATGGCGGAATCCGGCGTACGTCACGGGCAACTCAACGTGATCGCCATGGAGCCAGAGCATCGCCATACGCATGGCGAAGGCGGCGCGGCGCATATTCACTATCGCCCGGCTCGTTAATCGTCCGTTGCGCAAAGTTGCGTATGGACATGCCAACAGTCTTGCGGCATCCTTGGCGTAAGAGTATTTTTAAATTGTTCATACATATTTCGTGGAACCCTTTTCGGCCGACTGGCTATCGCTCCTGTTGCTGACCTTGGTACTCGGCATGAAACATGGTTTCGATGCCGACCATCTGGCCACCATCGATGGTCTGACTCGCTACAACAGTCGCCACAATCCGCGGCTGGCGCGCTATTGCGGAATCCTCTTTTCGCTTGGGCATGGCGCCGTGGTGGTGGTATTTGTGCTTGGTGTTTCGCTCGTTGCCGGGCAGTGGGAAGTGCCGGCCTGGTTTGGCACCCTCGGTTCGCTGATTTCAATTGCCTTTCTGGTTGTTCTGGGCAGCCTTAACCTGGCTGCCGTCCTGCGGGCGGCTCCAGATCAAATGGTTCAGCCGATCGGGCTCAAGGGAAGCCTGCTCGGTCGCCTGAGCCATGTATCGCATCCGGTACTGATCGCGTTGCTCGGTGCCTTGTTCGCGCTGTCGTTCGACACGCTGTCGCAGGCAGCATTCTTCGCCCTCACGGCGACGCGTTTCGGCGGCTGGCAGCATGCGTTGTTGCTCGCCTTGCTGTTCACGTTCGGCATGTTGCTGACCGATGGCATCAACGGCCTGTGGATCGCCCGCCTGATCGCCCGCGCGGACCAGATCGCGCTGCTTGCGTCGCGGGTCATGGGGTTGGTCGTTGCCGGCATCAGCCTGCTGGTTGCTGCCTACGGGCTGGCCACGATGCTGTCGCCGGCCATCGGTGCCTGGAGTGAGGGCAAGGAACTGACGTTCGGTTTCATTCTGGTCGGCGTGATCGGCGCCAGCTATCTCGTGGCCGTGCATTTGACCAGGCGTGTAGTGCCGGTTTGATCCGTTTATTGGGGGTTGCAGGGCTTTTTTGCGATGTCGGTAAGAAAATTATTAATGATTTCCTATCTGTCCCTGCTCGCCATGCCGGTTATGGCGGAGGAAGTCGCTACCCTCACGGCGGTCGAGGTGCGCGCCCGGGCGGAAAACCTTGAGGGGCTGGCGGTTTCCGGCAGCGAAGGCGTCGTTTCCGGGCAGCGGCTCGCCAGCGTACCGCTGGTGCGGCCGGCCGAGGCGCTGGAGATGGTGCCTGGCCTGATCGTCACCCAGCATGCCGGGGACGGCAAGGCAAACCAGTATTTCCTGCGTGGGTTCAACCTCGACCACGGCACCGATTTCGCGACCTGGGTTGCCGGCGTGCCGGTCAACATGCCAACCCACGCCCACGGGCAGGGCTACACCGATCTCAATTTCCTGATCCCGGAACTGGTTGACCGCATCCGGTTCCGCAAGGGGCCGTATTTCGCCGACGAGGGGGATTTTTCGTCGGTCGGCGTCGCCCGCATCGATTACCTGCGACGCATGGATGGTACGCTGGCCTCCCTCACCGCTGGACAGAACAATTACGCGCGCGCCTTGCTGGCCGGGTCACCGGTGGTCGGCGATGGCAACCTGCTCTATGCGCTCGAACTCTTCCACAACGACGGCCCCTGGGAGGTGCCCGAGGACTATCGCAAGGTCAATGCCGTGCTGCGCTACAGCCAGGGCACGCGCGAGGACGGTTTCGCCATCACTGGCATGGCCTATCGCGGCAAGTGGACGTCGACCGACCAGATTGCCCAGCGTGCCATCGACAGCGGTCTGGTCGGCCGCTACGGCACGCTCGATGACAGTACCGGTGGCGAAACTTCGCGTTACAGCCTTTCCGCCGAATGGGCGCGCCGTGGCGACAATAGCCAGACGACGGCCAGCGCCTGGTGGCTGCGCTCCAGCCTCGACCTGTGGTCCAACTTCCAGTATTGTCTGAACGACTACGCGGCGACCGGCACTTGCGATACCGGCGACCAGTTCAAGCAGGGCGAACGGCGCACGGCCGGCGGCTTTTCGGCAGCGCACACGATTTACGATAGCTGGGGCGGTTTCGAGGTGGCCAATTCGTTAGGTGTCACAGGCCGTATCGATTACATCAACCCGGTCGGCCTCTACAACACGCAACGCCGGGTGACCTGGAACACGGTTCGCGAGGATGTCGTCACCCAGCGCAACCTGTCGCTCTGGGCGCAGAACGAGACGCGCTGGAACGACTGGTTCCGCTCGCAGGTCGGCTTGCGCGGCGATGCCTACGACTTCACCGTCGATGCCAGCCTGCCGGCCAATTCTGGCAAGGCCAGCGACCAGATGGTGACACCGAAGCTGGCACTGATTTTTGGCCCTTGGCAGCGTACCGAGTTCTACCTCAATTACGGCCAGGGTTTCCACTCCAACGACGCGCGCGGCACCACCATCCGCGTCGACCCGATCGACGGAACGACGCCAGTCGCTCCGGTTTCGCCGCTGGTAAGAACCACCGGCTACGAAGCCGGCCTGCGCAGTGAGCCGCTGCCTGGCTGGCAGACGACACTGGCACTCTGGCAGCTAAACATGGCTTCCGAACTGCTCTTCATCGGCGACGCCGGCACGACGGAACCCTCGCGCCCGTCACGCCGCTACGGGGTTGAATGGACCAACTACTATGTTGCCAATTCCTGGCTGGCTTTTGACGCCGATCTCGCTTGGTCGCATGCGCGCTTTAGCGAGTCGGCGCCGGAAGGCGACTATATTCCCGGTGCTGTCGTGACGACCGCTAATATCGGGGTCACCGTCGATAGCATCGGCCCCTGGTTCGGCGCCCTGCGTTTCCGCTATTTCGGGCCGCGTCCGCTGGTCGAGGACAATTCGATCCACTCGCAGTCCTCGTCGATGACCAATTTGCGCGTGGGCTATCGGATCGACCCCCGGACGCAACTGGCGCTCGATGTCTTCAACCTCTTCGATCGCCAGGTCAACGACATCGAATACTGGTACGACTCGCAGCTGCCCAACGAGATCTCGCCGGTGTTCGACCGCCACATTCATCCCGCCGAGCCGCGCACCGTCCGCCTGACATTTTCGCACCGGTTCTGACTCGTAATTCATAATTATGCTTCCAGCGAATCAGCCTTTGGGGTAACCTACAGGGTTTCCCCAACACAGAAAACCAGAGGAGATTTCGTGGAAAAGGATCTGCGCGAAGCCGCACTCGAATACCATCGCTGGCCG
>JAEUOH010000227.1 GCA_016790845.1 Dechloromonas sp. | reverse complement strand
CCAGGCCGGCCGCGTGTGGACCAACTGCTACCACGCCTACCCGGCGCACGCCGCTTTCGGCGGCTACAAGGAATCCGGCATCGGGCGTGAGACCCACAAGGTCATGCTCGACCACTACCAGCAGACCAAGAACCTGCTGGTCAGCTACGCGGAAAGCAAGCTGGGCTTCTTCTGATTGCGGAGGGCGTCTCCCTCTTCTCCATCCTCGGTTGTGAGGATTTCCGGGGGCGGGCAACCGCCCCTCTTTTTTTGGAGAACATCATGGTTGACCGCGTAACCGCCACGCCCGAGGCGCTGGCCCTGATCGAGCAACTCAAGGCGCAATACGGCCCGGCACTCTTTTTTCATCAGTCCGGTGGCTGCTGCGACAACAGCGCCGCCAACTGCTATAAAGTCGGCGACCTGACCATTGGCGCGCAGGACATTCATCTCGGCGACATCGGCGGCCTGCCGTTCTACATCGGCGCCGCCCAGTACGAATACTGGAAACACACGCAGCTCATCATCGACGTCGTCGATGGCACGGGCGGCACCTTCTCGCTCGAAGGCGGGAGCGGCAAGGCCTTCCATACCCGTTCCCGATTATTCACCGACGCGGAGTGGGCGGCGCTGCAGGCCGTGCGCTGAGCGTACCGTCCGGGTTGTCAGGAGCGCGGCAGGTTTGCCGGGCATACTCGATGCGCTTTATCGATTGTCCGGCTTGGGGCCGGGCAATTGCCGTTGACGATAGCCACTACCCGGCACGTTCAAGTCCATTCAATCAGGGAGTCCACATGTCCAGAATTCTTGTTTCGTTGTTCGCCGGCCTTTTCGCCGCCACCATGCTCGTTGCCTCGCCGGCGGTTCATGCCGCCAAGAGCCAGACGACGGCAACCAAGACGGCCAAGGCCGATCAAGGTAAAAAGAAGCAGAAGAAGAGCGGCACGAAAAAGTCCAAGTCGGGCAAGACCGCCAAGCAGAAATAAAACAAGGCCCTCGCAATGAGGGCCTTGTGCTTTGGGCATGCCGGGTGAGGGGACAAGGCCGGGTATACTGCGTGCTTTCCGTAACCGGACACCACTTTAGATGGCCAATTTTTCCGACACCGCCAGCATGGCGCTTTTCTGCGATTTCGAGAACATCGCCCTGGGGGTGCGTGACGCACAGTACGAGAAGTTCGACATCCGCCCGGTGCTCGAACGCCTGCTCGCCAAGGGCAGCATCGTGGTCAAGAAGGCCTATTGCGACTGGGACCGCTACAAGGGCTTCAAGGCGGCCATGCACGAGGCCAACTTCGAGCTGATCGAGATTCCGCACGTGCGCCAGTCGGGCAAGAATTCAGCCGACATCCGCATGGTCGTCGATGCCCTCGATCTCTGCTACACCAAGGCCCACGTCGACACTTTTGTGATCATTTCCGGTGACTCCGATTTCTCGCCGCTGGTCTCGAAGCTGCGCGAAAACGCCAAGAAAGTGATCGGCGTCGGCGTCAAGCAGAGCTGTTCCGACCTGCTCGTCACCAATTGCGACGAATTCATCTACTACGACGACCTGGTGCGCGACCGCGAGGGCGGCCGGGCCTCGCAACGCCGCGAGCGCGAGAAGCGCACGCCGGAAGAGGAAGCGCGCCGCCGTGAAAAACAGGAGGAGCGCAAGGCCAAGGCGGTGGACATCGTCGCCTCGACCTTCGTCGATCTCACCGCCGACCGCGGCGAGAGCGAGCGCATCTGGGCCTCGGTGCTCAAGGAAGTGGTCAAGCGCCGCAATCCGGGGTTCAACGAAAGCTATTTCGGCTTCCGTACCTTCGGCAACCTGCTCGAGGAGGCAGCGCAACGCGGTCTGCTGGGCTTTGGCCGCGACGATAAAGGCGCCTTTGTCTTCCGGGCACCGGTGCGGGCGAACGGCAGCGAGACGGAAGCGGCCGACGTGGTCGCCGAAGGGGGCGGGGCGCAGCTCGCCGAGCCGGTTGCGGTCGACCTGCCGGAAACGGCAAAAACTGAGGTGCCGGCTGGTGATTCCGAGTTGGCCGCCAACCCGCGTCGGCGCAGCGGTCGCCGCTCGCGCGGCGGCAAGGATAGGCAGATGTCCGTCGGCGAAGCGACGCTCGCCGTCGAGCCGCTGCCCGCTGTGGCCGAAGCGGCACCTGTCGCGATTGCGCCGGTGCCTGCTGCAGTGGAAGCGGAGTCGCCAGCCTCGGGCGAAGGCAAATCGCGCCGTGGGCGACGTCCGCGCAAGGCCGCTGAGGTGACCGAGGCATCGGCAGTGGTCGAAGCGCCGCTCGCCGCCAGCGCAGTGGTCGAGGAAAAGCCGGCAAAAACCAGGCGCCCGGCCCGGGCGCGCAAGGCCAAGGCGAGCGAAAAAGGCGAGGATTGACCCCGGCCGGGGCGCCTCAGGCGGCCCCGCGAATGGTCAGATGACCGCCAGCAGCTTGGTGCGCAGGCCTTCCGCTTCGCGTCGGCCTTCGCGCGACATCACCATGGCGTGATACCACTCGTCGAACAGGGCGCGCAGGCCTTCGTGGCCTTGCGCCTGGTCGATGCGGTCGAGCAGCGAACTGGCACCCAGCGAACCGACGAAAGTGTTCAGCGTGTTGACCATGAAGTTGCGCGCCTGCTGCAAACGCACCGGGTCCGGCGAGGACGGCAGTTCGCTGAAGGCGGTGACCGACGGCAGCGGGGCGGCCTGGGCGGCCGGCGCGCTGGTCTTGCCTGGCGCCGTCGAGGCCGCACCGACGGCGATATAACCGTCTTCTTCAAGCATCCCGAGGGTGTGCTGGAGATCGTCGGCCTGCAGCATGCCGCGCAATTCTTCCACCGAGCGTTTCCCGTCGACGAAGATCAGCACCCGCCGCTGGCGCGGCGTCAGGCCACCGGCCTTGCTCGTGATTTCGTCATGCCCTTTCTGGGTCTTGGCGAATACAACGCCCATTGTCTTGTCTCCGTTGTTGGATAGTCCGAGGGCATTGTACATAAAACAAAAAAAAGAAAACCCGCCGTAGCGGGTCTTCAGTGAACTAAATCACGACGCAGCGATCAGGCGGCGGCCTGGGTCGGAATCTTGTGCCCGCGGCGGGTGATGCGGTTCTGCGAATCGACGTAGATCAGGTCCGGCTCGTACTTGGCCAGCTCGATCTCGTTGTAGACGGCGAAGGTGGCGATGATCAGGATGTCGCCCGGCGCCGCGCGGCGGGCCGCCGAACCATTGACCGAAATCACGCCCGAACCGCGTTCGGCGCGAATGGCGTAGGTGGTGAAACGTTCGCCATTGTTTACGTTCCAGATGTCGATCTGTTCGTATTCCTTGATGTTGGCCGCTTCGAGCAGATCTTCATCGATGGCGCAGGAACCCTCGTAGTGCAGGTCGGCGTGGGTTGCCGTCACGCGGTGCAGCTTGGATTTGAGCATCGTTCTCTGCATGGTTTCACTCATCCAGAAGGTTGGGGGAAGCGAATTGTAGCGACAATGGCCTGCCTGTCAACGGGCGTAATTATGGATATTCACGCCGCGTCAAATCTCAATGTTATCAATGAGCCGGGTCGATCCCAGTCGACTGGCGGCAAGCACCACCAGCGGGGCGTTTACGTCGTTCGGCATGGCCAGGTCCGATTGTTGTCGCACTGCGACATAATCGGTTTTCCAGCCGGCTGCGGTCAACGCCGAAAT
>JAEUOH010000217.1 GCA_016790845.1 Dechloromonas sp. | reverse complement strand
GGCGATCAGGACGATGGCAACGATGATCGTTGCCCACATGATGCCCTTGGAGGAGTGTTTCTCGGCCATGCTGATTACCTCTATCCGCAAAAAATAATAAGTCCGTAATTATAACGGCTTGGGCGCAAATCGGAAGGCTGGCGACGGCCAAAAAAAACCCCGCCGGAGGGCGGGGTTGGAAGTTCTCGAAAGGGGGAGTTTCGAGAGGAGGGGTTCAATGCACGACTGCAGTATAGGCGCCTCGCGCCTGGGCGTCTGTCGTGCTTTGGTAGCCTTGTGTAACAGAATGTTGCATTGCGGCATGACACTTTCCCGGCTTTGTTCCATGATCCCAGAACGTGTGGAATCACTCGACACGAGATTATTTCAGCGACATACAACGACTCATGGAGGAGACACCATGCAAAAGTCGCTTCACATCGATCCGGCGAAATGTACCGGATGCCTGCAGTGCGAGATGGCCTGCTCCTACGAGCACACCGGCACCATCAACCCGTCCAAGTCGCGCATCAAGGTCTTCGATTTCGAACACGAAGGCCGCAAGGTGCCTTACACCTGTACGCAATGCGCCGACGCCTGGTGCATGAACGCGTGCCCGGTCGACGCCATCGTCGTTGACTTGGCGACCGGTGCCAAGGTGGTCCGGGAAGCGACCTGCGTCGGTTGCAAGGTGTGCACCATCGCCTGTCCCTTCGGCACGGTCAATTACATGGCCGATGTCGGCAAGGTCCAGAAATGCGATCTCTGCGGCGGCGATCCGGAGTGCGCCAAGGCCTGTCCGACGGCGGCCATCACCTATGTCGATGCCGACTGGACCGGGCTCGATCGCATGCGCGCCTGGGCCGCCAAGGCCAGTACCGCCGCTGTTGCTGCGTAAGGAGGACAGATCATGGGATGGAACCGTAAAGTCCTGCGTGTGAACCTCACCGCCGGCACCTGTACGCCCGAGCCGCTGAACATGGCCTGGGCCAACGATTACCTGGGCTCGCGTGGCCTCGCCTCGAAGTATCTGGTGTCGGAAATCGACCCCAAGGTCGATCCGCTGTCGCCGGACAACAAGCTGATCATGGCCACCGGCCCGTTGACCGGCACCATGGCATCGACCGGCGGCCGTTATACGGTCGTGACCAAGGGGGCGCTGACCAACGCGATCGCCTGCTCGAATTCCGGCGGCTTCTTCGGCGCCGAGATGAAGTTCGCCGGCTGGGACATGATCATTTTCGAGGGCAAATCGCCGAAGCCGGTCTATCTCTACGTGGAGAACGACAAGGCTGAATTGCGCGACGCCGCCCACCTGTGGGGAAAGACCTGCTGGCAAACCGAGGAGATGATCAAGACCTCGCACCAGGACCCGCTGATCCGCGTCTCGTCAATCGGCGGCGCCGGCGAGAACCAGGTGTTGTTCGCCTGCATCGTCAATGACCTGCACCGCGCCGCCGGGCGTTCCGGTGTTGGTGCCGTGATGGGTTCGAAGAACCTGAAAGCGGTTGCCATTCGTGGCACCCAGGGCGTTTCCGGTATCAAGGATTTTCCGGCTTTTCTCGCCGCTGCCACCGCCGCCAAAAAGGTGCTGGCCGACAACGCGGTGACCGGTCAGGGGTTGCCCAAGTATGGCACGCAGGTGTTGATGAACGTGATCAACGAGATGGGCGCCCTGCCGACCCGCAACCACCGCGACGTACAGTTCGAGGAGGCGGGCAGGATTTCGGCGGAAGCCATGCACGAAAAACGTCCGACCGACGGCAAGACCCATCTCGTCACCAATGCGGCCTGCTTTGGCTGTACCATCGCCTGCGGCCGGATTTCGCGAATCGACGAAAGCCATTTCAGCGTCAAGAACAGCCCGCAATACTGGGGCGCTTCCGGCGGCCTCGAATACGAGGCGGCGTGGGCGCTTGGCGCGGCCAACGGGGTCGGCGACCTGGAGGCGCTGCAATACGCCAACCTGCTGTGCAACGAGCACGGGATGGACCCGATTTCTTTCGGGGCGACGGTCGGCGCGGCGATGGAGCTCTATGACCTCGGCATCCTTAGTCGGGAACAGATTGGCGTCGATGCGAAGTTCGGTTCGGCCGAGGCCTTGTGCCAGCTGGTCGAGATGACCGCCAGCGGTGAGGGTTTCGGCAAGGAGCTTGGCATGGGCAGCGCCCGGCTGTGCGCCAAGTACGGCCGGCCGGAGCTGTCGATGAGCGTCAAGGGCCAGGAATTCCCGGCCTACGACTCGCGTGGCATCCAGGGCATGGGGCTGGCTTACGCTACGTCGAACCGCGGCGCCTGCCACCTGCGGGGCTACACCGTCGCTTCCGAGGTACTCGGCATCCCGGTCAAGACCGATCCGCTGGTCACTGACGGCAAGCCGGAACTGGTCAAGGCCTTCCAGGATGCGACCGGCGTCTTCGATTCGGCCGGCATCTGCATCTTCACCAGCTTCGCGTGGACGTTGGCTGACGTGCAGCCGCAGGTGCAGGCTGCCTGTGAGGGCGACTGGTCGATGGACAAGCTGAACGACGTCGGCGAGCGCATCTGGAACATGGAGCGCCAGTTCAACTTGGCCGCCGGCCTGAGCGCCAAGGACGACGACCTGCCGCCGCGCCTGAAGACCGAGCCGGCGAAGACCGGGCCGGCCAAGGGCCTGGTCAATGGCCTCGACAAGATGAAGCCCGAGTACTACAAGGTGCGCGGCTGGACGCCGGATGGCGTGCCGGAGAAGGCGACGCTCGAACGTCTGGGCCTTTAGGCGAGCCATGGGCCTGCAAGCGGGGTAGCGCACGGCGCCGCCCCGCTTTTCCTTTTCTGTCGGAGAAACTAACGATGAAACACATCATTCTCGGCAATGGTCCGGCCGGCGTCGTCGCCGCCGAAACCCTGCGCCGCGCCGCACCCGGCGACGACATCCTGCTGGTCGGCAACGAGGCGGCGCCGCCCTACTCGCGGATGGCGATTCCCTACCTGCTGGAGGGCAACATCGACGAGTCCGGCACGTATCTGCGCAAGGCGGAGGGTCATTTCGACAACCTCTGCATTCGCCAGCGGCGCGGTCGCGCGGTTGCGGTCAACGCCGAAAAACGCACGGTTTTGTTCGACGACGGCCATTTCGAGGATTACGACCGGCTGCTGATCGCTACCGGCTCGCACCCAGTGCGCCCGCCGATTCCCGGTATCGACCTGCCGCAGGTGCAGACTTGCTGGACGCTCGACGACGCCCGCGGCATTGCGGCGCTGGCCAAACCCGGTTCGCGCGTGCTGCAGCTGGGGGCGGGCTTCATCGGCTGCATCATCATGGAATCGCTGGTCAAGCGTGGTGTCCAGTTGACCGTCGTCGAGATGGGCGACCGCATGGTGCCACGCATGATGACACCGGAGGCCGGCACCATGATCAAGCGCTGGGTCGAGAAACAGGGCGTGCGGGTGGTGACGAAGGCGGGTGTCGAGCGTATCGAGAATGGCGAAAAATCGCCGTTGACCGTGACCCTGTCGACCGGCGAGCAACTCGATTGCGACCTGCTGATCGTCGCCGCCGGCGTCGCGCCCAACGTCGCCTTTCTGGAAGGGACGGCGGTGCATGTCGCCAAGGGCATCCTGGTCGACGACACGATGCAGACCTCGGTGCCCGGCATCTATGCTGCCGGTGACGTCGCCGAGGCGCCGGACCTGTTCTCCGGCCGGCATCTGGTGGCGGCGATCCAGCCCAACGCCGCCGACCAGGCGCGCGTTGCCGCGCTCAACATGGCGGGGCAGCCGGCCCGCATGAAGGGCGTGCTGGCGATCAATGTGCTCGACTCGATGGGGATGATCTCGTCGTCCTTCGGCGAATGGCAGGGGGTGCCCGGCGGCGACGGCGTCGAGCTGGCCGACGAGGCCAACGGCCGCTACCTCAGCCTGCAATTCGAGGGCGACGTTCTGGTCGGCGCTACGGCGATCGGCCTGACGCAGCACGTCGGCGTCCTGCGCGGCCTGATCCAGGGGCGGACGCGGCTCGGGGCGTGGAAGGAAAAGTTGCTGGAAACGCCGCACCGCTTCGTCGAAGCCTACCTGGCCAGCCAGCAGGTGGTCCGCTAGCGCCGTGCGGGTGACTGTCAAGCTCTACGCCACGCTGGGCGATTACCTGCCGCCAGGCAGCAAGGGCAACAAGGTCGAGGTCGAGGTGGGCGAGGCGGCTGCGGTCGACACCGTTTTGCGGCCATTTTCGCTGCCGCCGAAGCTGACCCATCTGGTCCTCGTGAACGGCGTCTTCATCCCGCCCGAAGCGCGGGCCACAACCAGCCTCAAGGATGGCGACACGCTGGCGGTTTGGCCGCCGATCGCCGGTGGCTGAGAGGCCGTTTCCCTGGAGCGCCAGTCGCGTGCGGTCGATGAACGCGACACCGGAGGAATTCCGGCGGGCACTGGTACAGGCTTTTGGGACGGCGGTCAGCGATAGCCCGGGCGGCCTGCTGTTGACGGCGGGAGGGGTGCAACTTCACTTTGCGCTGGAACGCGAAATTTCGCACCGGATTGGTGCACTGCAACTCGCGATGCTACGCGTCGAAATCGACGTCCAGTCCGGCGATGAGGAAGCTGCCGAAAAGCTGCTCGCCCGGGTAGACCGGGCGACGCAGCGGGGCGGCGGTTAAGCCTCGATTCGGCA
>JAEUOH010000213.1 GCA_016790845.1 Dechloromonas sp. | reverse complement strand
GGGTCACGGTTCCTGGTTCAAAAACTGGAGGCGCTTTTGCAAGACCTCCTTGTTTTCGAGTCCGCGAAATTCGAGATAGGCGGGCGACAAATCCGACTCGAACAGAATTACCCGGACCTCCAAGTGAATGCGGATGCCGAACTCTTCCGCGACCTGTAGCAGAAATCTTTCTCGCCGCAATGGCTCAGGTAACCGACGCGGACGATCCAATGCCATCGCGGCGGGAAGCGTTACTGTCCTGGCTTCACCGGACATCTCTCGGATGCCGGTCAGCTTGTATTGATGGTTGCTGACTTCGGACACCCTGGCGCTGATTTTCCGGGTCTTCGCCTCGGGAACATACAAAGCGAGTAATGGCAGTTGCGCGCTAAGCGTTTCCCCGCCAAGGTCAATTGAAATTCGGCGTCCCGGCTGACGATGCATGACTTCCCAGGCCAGACGATCGTCTTCGGGAAGTGATTCAATCGCCGTAGAGCGGTCGGCCGCGTCCATCTGCGGGAGTGCGCCGGCAAAACTGATCAAATGGCCGGCCCGGATCACAAAATCGCTCGCTTCGTCCTGTAGCAACGCGTACTCCTCGCGCAACTGACGCGCTGCCACGCCATCGATTAAATGAGTGTCTGGGTTGCCATCGAATGTCAATGACATTTGTGTCGCCGGCACGATATCAAATGCAAGCCAAAGATTTCCTTTTTCTGCGACCAGCCTTTCCCTGATGCGCGACACGAAAAGCCGCTGTAGCGAGGGCATGAAGGCAAACGCAGTCTGCCTGGCCTGAACTTTCCTGTAACGGAGCATTTCATCAGAGAGTCCTGATTCTGCAGGTCCCAGTGCGATGCTGAGTGCGTGTATGGGTTTCATGGTGACTCCAATTAGTAAGTTGATGTCGCGCCTACAAGCGTTGCAAGACGCAAGCGGCAAGCAGGATGGCGTTCAGTCCCTTATTGCATAACGTCGCACTTGAGGCGCGCCGGGTAAAATCCGTGCCGGAGAGCACGACATAGGCCGCGGGACGTCCGCCGCGCGCACGGCATTCGCGTTTGAGCGGGATCGCCGCGTAAGACTGCAAAAATGCCGCATCGATGTCCTGTTGCAGACGGATGCCGATTTCGTCCGACACAGGAACGTGAAAAATTCCGATCCGCGAACTGGGAACCCCGGCCATGTGAAGCAGGCGCACGAGGCCAACGACCTGAGAAGGACGCGTGAGGGCCAGGTAGCCGTGCTCGTAGCAGCGTAGCCAACTCACCGTCGCATCGTGGACAAAGGGATCGCTTGGCCCATTGGCAAGGATTTCGCGCAGTGGCAGCAGCTTCTTTTGCCCGATCCGTCCGAAATCGATGTGATTGCGGGCGGCGCTAGCAAGTGCGACGCTCAGGTCGTCGACCGGGTCGAGTACGCTGCTTGCCCCATGACGAGTCTGCGACTCGCCAATTTCGGCAAGAACCTCCCTTGCGTGCTTGGCAACGCCAATGATCTCCTCTGGCGTACGGCAGGCGCGCAAAGCGATCACATCCTGGGGCATCCCGAGCGCGACATCGATGAGGATGTTCACGATTTCCCTGAACGAACTTGTTGCTGCGCGTTCGAGGTTCACAGAGGTCGTCGCCTCGGTGGTGACGATGCCGAAATCGGCAGCGGGTAATGCCATGCTCGGCAAGGCGGCCCTGATGAACCCGAACTTGCATTGCAGTTCGTCAAAATGCGTCCCCGAGCGCGATCCACGAGAAAGCCTCTGCCGGTAGTTGCCGTGACTCAGGTTCACGAAGGGTGCCATCTCCGGCCAGTGGAGACGTGGTGCGATCGCGTTGTCGATGCCGCTACGCATTGCCTCTTCAAATCGATGTACATAATGCCGAAAAGTTGTCGAGGCATCGCCATGCGCTGCGCGGGCGCTCAACGCGTCATACGCATTCACGTCCCGCGCAGATTGGCCGAGGGAAGCCTGATGAAATTCACGCGTTACCCAGGTGTGACTCAGCGTGTGAATGCTCACCGAGCGATCGCCGGTCGCATCCTTCAGCAATCGATTCAGGAGCACCTGCATCTGCCCCGGCTGGAAGGTTTTGTGGCCTTGGTGTGGATCGCCGAACAAGTAATCGTCAGGCATGGCCAGTTCCTTTTGTCGATCCTTTTTGAAATCACGAATCAGCGCCGCAGTCGCGGAACACTCGATCAGATGCGGTTGATGCGCGTTTTCAGATTTCATTCCGCCGTCTGCGGTCGCGGTGCTGACTTCGATCTCGACCGCATCCTTGATCACACGGACATTTTCCATGCGCAGCATGAGCAGCTCCTTTGTTCGAATCCGGATGGTGCTGGCAATGGCAAATGCGATCCGCAACTGGCAACGCAGGCGCGACTCTCCATCGGTCGCTTTGAGCCATTCGGAAACCTTGCTGATTTCGTGAGGCCAGAGAATATTCGCCCTTGGCAGAGGCAATGGCAGGTCGCGATGCAGTGATTTCGTACGCGGCGCCACGTCCAGCCAGCACTCCAGGAAAAAGTGCCAGGAACTCAATGCCGACGCGGCATTGCGCCGGCTTCCCGCAGGCATGCTCTCGATGATGTTTTTATAGATCGCGTCAAAGTCCGCCGACTGGAGATTTTCCAGCGCTTTGCCGCGAAATTGTTCCAGCAGGAGGCGCGCGATCGCGCGAACATATTTCGAGACCGTGCGCGGTGAAATGTCGTCGTCACCCGGGGTGCCGCTTTCGGCCAGATCCACCGCCCAGGCGAGAATCAGACTCGATATTCTGCCTTTTTTGTCTCTCATCGAGATGATCAGAAAGCTTTTGACCATCTCCCTGCGCGAGGCGTGCGCCGGGCAGCAGACGAGGATCTCATCGATCAGCCAGTACCCGCCGTCGGTGGTTTCGCCACCCAGATAGGCGTCGAGCGCAAATCCGATCGCCGTGTCGGCAGTCCTGGCAGATTCCTTTTTTTCATCGTCGGCGATGACGGCCAGTGCCTTGCCGGAAACGGCACGTGCATACACGCTGCGCGGCAACCCCGCGAGCCGCATGGCGCCGGTGGCGTGAGCAACCCAGGGGCCTGCAATCGCGAAGGCGAGCCATGCCTGAGCATCGGCAAGAAGCCCGTCCAGACCTTGCGGTAATCCTGTCTGGGCAACGACGTTTGCCAGTAGGCATTGATCGAGCAACTCGATCGACTGTTCTGGAGCCAGCGACAGTGCGGCTGGCTGCGCCAGCACAAACTGCGTCCACAGGCTCAGGTGACGCCGATCAGTGCGTCCGCAGGGCGCTGTCCAGTCGATGCACACCGCGTCACGATAGGCGTAAGCGCTGGCGCATGCGTTCAAGGCAGCACCAAGGCTTTCGCGCGTGACAACCGCGTCGAAGGCGACCAGGAACGCTGCAAGACGGGCGTCCGGCGCGGGAAACTCAATGGCGTTCCGCAACAGCGCGCCTTGGAGTTTCTCGAAACGACGCGCTGCAAGCGGCGCGTCTGCCGAGTACACGATATCGAGCGTGCCGCGCCGGCGGCCATGAAGGCCAGGTCCGGCAACCATACGGACCGGGGAGGGTTGTTTCATGTTGTTCCTTTCATTTTTTGGCAAGGCCGTTGACTGGCTTGATGCCGAGTTCGGCTAGCAGCGTTTCCTGGGCGGTTACGATGTCGCTGAAGGACGCCGCCAGGCAGTTGTCAGCCGTGGAGCGATGCCCCTCGACCCCAACAACCTGATGGCGCAACAGCAGATCGATCACGCTGCTTCTGACGCCGGCCAGGCGAAGCTCGCTCTCCCAAAAGTGGCGCCCAAAATCGGCCTCGAAACCAAAGCGCTCTGGCCAGCCGTTGACCAGCCCATGACAGCTGATGGGCTGCGGTTTCAAATGCTTGCCGACGACAAAAAAGGTCTCCACGCGCTCCTGGCGAGAGACGCCCTGTAGCCGTTGGCGAATGGGCGAGTTGGCAGCGATGCCCAGGTGCTCCAGGCGCCGATCGAAGGCGCGGCAATGTACTGCCCACAAGCCGGCCTGTGCGGCGACGACTGCGTTGACCGGAACGGGCAGCGGTCTTGGTAGATGCCCGACGCGCTTGTCAAACAGCAGAATCTGTCGGGCACTTGCCGTGAGCATGTCGGCGGTGAAGCGGATGCGTGCAGTGCCTCGCGACGCGAGGCAAAACACGGTGATCGCCGCGCAGGCTTCGGCAAATCGGTTATGAAATGCCACCAGTGAAGCGATCGAGGCGTTCCGCCCTGGTCGCAGGCGATCGAGCTCGCCGCAGAACCACTGATGCCATGCCTCGATCGCGTTTCGGGTTGGCACGACTCGCGAGCCAAACGCCATCCCGTCGAGCAAGGGAGTCGGCGTGCCCCAGCCAAGACTGCCGTAGACCACCTCGGCGGCATCCCAGATCTCCCGGCGTTGCACGTGGCAGTAGTAGACCTTGGACGCGGGTATGACGCCAAAATCGTTGGCCAGGATGGCTGCCGACAGGCGATCGATGCCAAGTTGGATCGCGAAACCGGCGGCAGAATTGACAAAGCGGGCCGTCGAGGGCTCGATGCCGAACCGATCATCGACGAGCGTCAGGCGGCGACCGTTGCAATCGGCT
>JAEUOH010000206.1 GCA_016790845.1 Dechloromonas sp. | reverse complement strand
GCCGAATTCTTCCCAGGTCTTTCATGGTGATCATCTCCAAAAACCCTGCTCAATAAATAAGCAGGTGAGTTAATCACCCCTGGTCAATTTTCAGCGCGCACTTCCCGCTAAAACTGGTCAGTTTTCAGCGCGCGTCAACAGTAACGTGGCTTGCTGCGCAGCATGGCAGGGTTCCCAGTTTCGTTGGGCACTTTAGTGCCCTCCAGTATGCGTTGCGAACCAGCTATTGAGGCATGCCCAAGCCGCAAAAAAACCGGAATCGCCGCGCTTTTTCTCACGAATTGAGCCGATGAGATTGATGATGGCAGAACCCGTGAGCAGCGCAAAACCGATTGTGGGGACGCCGGTCGCCAGGGCGACGCCGCCGGCTACGGATGCGAACTTGGGAACAGTTTGAAACAGGGAGAGGTAGGACATGTGGCCTCCTGAAAATTGTGCTTTGTTGAAGCACCCGGGAGGCCGAATTCGGACATGCCCGGGCTCGTCAGTAGGGTGACGAGCAAACTATCTGAATGAAGGAGGCTTGGTTCAAAATCATCGTTTCATCATGTCAACATGCAGGAGATAAGTCAAGAAAAATTAGTATAGCTTTTGGTATAACAATGAATTTTTGGCGTTATATGTTGTTGATTTTATGAATTTACACACTGCCGCATCATCGGGGTGTGCTTGGATAGATCGGGTGTTTCGCTGGCCATTGATTCAGTGGGCTGGGCGGGATGGCTGGGGCGCAATTGTCCCATCAACCGGCGGTACCTGCCACCGTCGCGCGTCAGTCGACAAGCAATTCGATCAGGTGCGGTCCGCCGGCCGCGAAGGCGGCGCGCAGCGTGTTGAGGAAGGTATCGGTGTCGACGGCCCGGGCGTAGCTGAGGCCAAAGCTCAGGGCGGCGTGTTCGAAGCTGATTTGCTGGGGTGTCCGCCAGCCTTTCTCGAATTCCGGCAGTACCGCCTGCGGCAGATGGTCGAAAATGCCGCCGCCACGGTTGTTGACCGCAACGATCACCGCATTACGACCGGCAGCCAGCGCCAGGCCGCCGAGGTCGTGCTGGCAGGTGAGGTCGCCGAGCAATGCGACAACCCGACCATGAACTTCGCTGAGCCCCAGCGCGGTCGAGATATTCCCGTCAATGCCGCTGGCGCCCCGGTTACCGTAGCAGTGGATGGCGTGGTCGGCGGTGCCGGAATGCGTGTCGAACTGGCGGATGGCCAGCGAATTGCCGATGAACAGGGCGCTGTCGGCGGGAATTTCTGCGACCAGCACCGGAATGTGCCGGGCGCCGGTGTCATCGACAAGTCGCGCATCCTGCTCGGCCAGCAGGTCGTGCCAGCCTTGCGGGCAGGGTTGCGGTCTGGCGGCGAGAAGCGCCTGGCAGGCTGCCAGAGGGTCGGCGCGTAGTAGATGGGTCAGGCGGTGGATCGGGTCGTTGTGGCGGGGCCAAGGATCGACCAAAATCTGGGTGGTTATCGTGGCGAGAAAATTCTGCAGATTCCGGGTAACTGGAAAGGTGCCAAAACGCAGCACCCATTCTGGCCGCTGAGCGCTGGCAAAATCGCCGTCGGCCAGCCAGGCGTTGTAGCGGGTCAGCAGGCGACTGCGGTCGTGACGGCCGAAGCGCAGGCCGGACAAGGGTTCGGCGAGGATCGGGCAGGCCAGGTGTTCGGCCAGTTTGGCCAATGTTTTGGCAAACCCATGAGTCGCTGCCGGCATCTCGCCGCAAACGATGACGCCAGGGCGACCACCGATGCGGGCGGCCAGGCGAGCGATGGCGTCAGGCGCAACGTGAAGTTGGGAATGGCCGATGGCAATCTCTGACGGTATTTCGGGTGCGGGTACATCCGCAGCAGGTAGCAGCGGCTCGCGGAAAGGCTGATTAACGTGAACCGGCCCGGGATGCGGCCAGGTGGCCTGATCGACGACATGCGCCGCCAGATGGTGCAACCAGGCCGGGTCGAATTCCGGGTGTGGCACGCCCAACGGATGGCTGCCGCGCACATGAGCGCCAAGCAGGCCGACCTGCTCGATTGTCTGGTTGGCGCCACAGTTTTGCAGTTCCGGTGGCCGGTCGGCGGACAGTGCGATCAGGGGAACGCCGGCCTGGCTGGCCTCGATGATGGCCGGTAGCCAGTTGGCAGGCGCCGTGCCGGATGTGGCGAGCAACAGCACCGGACGGCGGCTGGCCTTGGCGATGCCGAGCGCGAAAAATGCCGTGCTACGCTCGTCGACCGCAACTGTGCAGCTCAGCGCCGATTGGCGGAGGATGGCCATCGCCAGTGGCGTCGAGCGGGAACCAGGGGAAATCACGGCATGCGTGACGCCAGCGGCAACGAAGCCGGCAATCATCGTCTGCGACCAGAGAAAATTGAGCGTACCGGTGTCGGGCATTGTGCTTATTCGAAACGAAACACAGGATTGTAGAGGCAACCGGTCGGGTTGCCTGCACTGTGTTATAGTGCGCGCCGCTCCGAACAACCGGAGCGGTTTGCCGCGGAGTGGTAGTTCAGTTGGTTAGAATACCGGCCTGTCACGCCGGGGGTCGCGGGTTCGAGTCCCGTCCACTCCGCCAGCTAGTGCAAAGTCCTTATACGTCGCTTGGCGGTAAGGACTTTTTGCTTGGTGGAGCTTGATATTGAGCGCCAGCGTGGTGCTCAGCAGGCAGGCGGCGCCGAGGTTGTGGGCGACGGCCAGCACCAGCGGCAGCGAGAGCAGGACGTTGGCGATCCCCAGCCCGATCTGCAGGGCCAGCAACCCCAGCAAGGCCATGCCCCAAGGCCGCCAGCGGCGGTGTGGGGCACGGAGCAATACGAGCGCCAGCGTACCGACGGCCAGCAGGACGGCCAGCGCACCGAGCCGGTGCGTCCAGTGGATCGCCGTCAGGGCCTCGCCGGAGAGCAGGCGACCATCGCCGGTGAAACCCAGTTCGCGGTGCAGGGTGAATGCCTGCTCGAAATCCATCGGCGGTTGCCATTGGCCTTGGCAGGTCGGGAAATCGGGGCAGGCAAGCGCCGCGTAGTTGCTGCTGACCCAGCCGCCGAGCGTAATCTGGGCAACGACGGCGAGTAGCGCGATGGCTACCGGAAGACGGAGCCTTTGCCCGCTACCGTCATCGGCTGGGGCGTAACCAGTTTCCCTGATCGACATGGCGACCAGCAGCGCCAGCGTGGTCATGCCACCGAGCAGGTGCAGCGTGACGATCATGGGCTTGAGTAGCAGGGTGACGGTCCACATGCCGAGCGCCGCCTGCAGGGCGACGATGCCAAGCAGCAGCGTGGGCAAGGCCGGCGATTGCCGCTTGCGGTGTTCGGTGCGCCAGGCGAGCAGGCAAATGGCAAGGATCAGCAGGCCGAGAGTGCCGGCGAAATAGCGATGGACCATTTCCTTCCACGCCTTGGCTGTTTGCACCGGGCGTTCCGGGTAAGCCTGTTGCGCCGCCAGATGTTCATGTGCTTCGTCCGGTACGCCCAGCCAGTGGCCATAACACCCCGGCCAGTCGGGACAGCCTAGTCCGGCATCCGAGAGGCGGACATAGGCCCCCAGCGCGATGACTGCGAAAGCCAGCAAGGTCGCGGCAAGCAGCAAGCGGCGGTAGAGGTGCATGGCAGCTTAGAAAACGATCAGCCGATCGGCGAACAGCGCCGCGAAGAGCAGGGTCAAGTAGAGAATCGAGTAGCGGAAGGTGCGGCGGGCCAGGGCATCGCTGTAATTGCGGCAGAGCGCGATGGCGTAACCGAGAAAGACAAGGTCTAGCAGGCTGATGGCGATCAGGTAGAAACTGCCGCTCATGCCCAGCGAGACGGGAATCAGGCTGGCGGCTGCGAGCATTACCGTGTACCAGAGGATGTGTTGGCAGGTGAAGGAAATGCCATGGGTCACCGGCAGCATCGGCAGGCCCGAGCGCGCATAGTCGTCGCGCCGATAGCAGGCGAGCGACCAGAAATGGGGCGGCGTCCAAAGGAATATGATCAGGAACAGGACCAGCGGTTCGGCCGAAATCTGGCCGGTCATCGCCGTCCACCCCAGCAGCGGGGGCATGGCGCCGGAAGAGCCGCCGATGACGATATTCATAGGCGTCGCCGGCTTCAGGATCAGCGTGTAGATGACGGTGTAGCCGACGAAGGTGGCCAGCGTCAGCCACATCGTCAGGTCGTTGATGAAAGCGTGCAGTAGCCAGAGACCAGTAGCGCCGATGAGGGTCGCCAGGGTGACCGTTTCCAGCGCCGAGATGTCACCGCGCGCCGTGGCACGCCAGCTGGTTCTCGCCATTTTGGCATCGACGGTACGTTCGACCAGGCAGTTGAGGGCGGCGGCGGCGAAGGATACCAGCGCGATGCCGAGCGAGGCGACCAGAAAGCGCAGTAGCGGTGGAAAGCCCGGTGTCGCGAGGAACATGCCGATCATTGCGGTGAATACGATCAGGCTGTTGACCCGAGGTTTGCACAAATGCCCAAAGGCGGCCAGGCGCTGAGCGAAGGAAAGGGTCGTTACGGCAACGGTTTGCATGGCGGTTCTCCTAGCCGTTCCAGGCGAATTTGAGCAGGCGTTCGAGATCGGCACGCACGTCCTTGGCGGCGGCGTCGGCCGGGTAATCCATGACCAGCCGACCTTGCGGATCGACGATGTGGAGGCGGTAGCCGGTGTTGCCGGTGGCGCCGGGCAGCCAGTTTTGCGGCGCGGCAGCCACCAGCAGGTCGGGTTGGCGCTGGCGGGCGGCGGAAAATTCGGCGTCGCTCATCTGATCGCTGAGGACGACACGGCGCAGGCGGCCCATGTCTTTGTTCAGCGCGACCTGGATGCGGCGCATTTCATCGATCCGGCCGGTGCACTCCGCATCGCAGGGGCCGCTGCCGTTCAGCAGCAGGAGCCATTTGCCGCCCAGGTCGACAGTCGCCAGCATCTGCCCGTCCGCAGTCTGCAATCCGCTGGCGGGCAGCGGCAATGGCGGGCTCAGCAATTGACCATGATTGATGGTGCGCGCCGGTTGCCAGCCGAACAGAAAGAGACAGCCGGCAATAGCGAAGGGCAGGACAAGCAGGCCGACGACCAGCGCCAGCATGGGCAAGCCATTGCGCGGTGCTGGGGAAGGCCGGATGGAGGTGGTCGTCATGATCGACGCCAGAGCAAATAGATCCAGATGCCGAGGCTGGCAACTGCGAAGCCGAACCACTGCAGGGCGTAGCTGCGATGGCGGTCGGCACGTTCATCAGGGCGCGGCCATTCTCGCAGGTAGCCGCCGGGGGCTGTGGCATCGAGCTGGATGACCACGGACTGTAGCGGGTGAGGCAGGACTTCCCTGAAACGGGCCAGATCGAGGTTTTGCCAGACCGGTTCCCAGCCATTGGCGGGTTGTGCTGCCAGATTGAAGAAGCGCTGGGCAGGAACGACGGCGATGCCGGTCAGTTCGACCGTTCCGGTCGGCACCTCGGCAGTGGGAAGGATGCGATGATCGGCAGCGGCCGGCACCCAGCCGCGATTGACCAGCACATGAATCGTTGAGCCTTCGAGGCGGAGCGGGGTGATTACGTGGTAACCGGCTTGTTCGCGGTAGAGGCGATTGTCGATCAACACCTGCCGCGCCGCGTCGTAAGTGCCGCGCAGGATGACTCGCCTGAAGCGCAGCGATTCACTGGCGACGGGCGCGGTCGGCATGATGATCGGGGCGTCGTTGCTGCGCGCATCGAGTTCGGCCTGCAGCGTAGTCTTGACTTCGGCCTTGCGCCATTGCCATAGCCCCAGTGAAATGAAGGCGGGCAGCAGGAAGGCCAGAAGCAAGCCGCCGAGGATCGCCACCTGCCGGCGCGACGCCCTTGCGGTGCCGGCGGGCCGACGCGCATACTGATCGGCGGAAAGTCTTGCGGAGGACTCGTCGATGATCAGGGTGCTGGTGATTTTGCTGTTGTTGGCCATCTTGGGCAGTCTGTTTTCAGGGCTCTTCTATCTCTATCGCGACCGCGGCGCTGGTGAGCGCACGGCGAGGGCGTTGACCGTGCGCATCACTTTGTCGATCGCACTTTTCGTGTTGCTGCTGGCCGGCTTCAGGTTCGGTCTCATACCCGGCTACAGCCAGTAAACAAATACGAAGAGGATCAGCCAGACCACGTCGACGAAGTGCCAGTACCAAGCCACGCCTTCGAACGCGAAATGGCGCTCGGCGGTGAAATGGCCACTCAGACAGCGGAGCAGGATGACCAGCAGCATGATCGTGCCGAGCGTGACGTGAAAGCCGTGAAAGCCGGTGAGCATGAAGAAGGTGGCACCGTAGACACCGGCTCCCATGGTCAGCCCGAGTTCGCTGTAGGCGTGGTGGTATTCCCAGGCCTGGAAGCCGAGGAAGGTTGTTCCCAGCAGTATTGTCGCGGTCAGCCCGAGATTGAGTTGCGTCCGTTTGTCACGTAGCAGTGCCCAGTGTGCCCAGGTGACGGTCGCGCCGGAACTGAGCAGCAGTGCGGTGTTGAGTGCCGGAATGCCCCAGGCTCCCATCGGCGTGAACGTCGGTCCCTTCGGCCCGCTGGTCGGCCAGGTAGCGCTGAAGTCCGGCCACAGGGTGGTGCCGTGTGCCGCCTCCAGACCGCCCAGGGTCGGCACCGAGATGGTCCGCACGTAGAACAGGGCGCCGAAGAAGGCGGCGAAGAACATGACTTCGGTCGCGATGAACCAGATCATGCCGTAGCGGAAGGAAAGATCTTCCCAGTCCCGGTAGGCGCCGCTTTGCGATTCGCTGATGACTTTGCCGAACCAGCCGAACAGGACGTACAGGATGACGGCGAAGCCGCCCAGCATGACCCAGCGTCCCAGAAGAAAGCCGTTGATCGACTGGATGAAGCCGAGCGCCAACAGGAACATGCCGCCAGACAGAATCACCGGATAAAGACTGGGCTGGGGAACGAAATAATGCTGGCGCGGCGCGCCTTGGACAGTACTGGTATTCATTGAACCCCCCTGGCACTGGTCAGCGTTTCACGCTGTCCTTCGATGCTGAAAAAGGCATAGGAAAGCGTGATATGAGTGATGTTGCGGTCGACCTCCGGTTTGACGATAAAAGCGAGCGGCATTTCGCGCGCTTCTCCTGGGCCGAGCGTTTGCTGCGAAAAGCAGAAGCACTCGATTTTCTCGAAATGCTGGGCAGCCTGCCCCGGTGTGACGCTGGGAACGGCCTGTCCGGTCACCTCGCGGTTCGAGGTGTTGCGTACCAGATAGCTGACCTGTTGCAGTTCGCCGGGATGCAGGTCGAGGCTGATGGTGAGCGGGCGCATGTCCCAGGGCAGCCCCGGCATCACCGTGCCGGTAAACTCGACACGGACCGTGCGCGTGACGTCCACCGCCGGCGTGGGGACGGTGGTGCCCGCCTTCATGCCGCCGACCGCAAATCCATCGCGAACGATGCCGCCCGCTGTCTTGCCGTTGAAGCCGGTCGCCTCGCAAAGCACGTTGTAAAGCGGCACCATGGCGAAGGCAAAAACGAACGCGGCAGCGACCAGCAGGAGCAGGCGGCGAACCAGTCGGGCGTTGTCGTGCGGTGCCGGGTGAATCTGTTCCATTGCTTCAGCGCTTGATGAAAAGGCCAGCGAGGTAAAGGAGCAGTACCGCTGCCCCGATCAGCCAGCCGAGACGACGGGAGGCAGCACGGCGTCTTGCAAGATCTTCGTTGCTAAACGGCTGTTCCATACTGATCCTCCTACTTGATTTGCGGCTGAACTTCCCAGGAATGGTGCGGCGGTGGCGACGGCAACTCCCACTCCAGGCCCTCGGCGCCCTCCCAGGAGCGGCCTGCTGCCTTCTTGCCGCCGCGTACGCAAGCCCAGACGTTCCAGGCGAAAAGCAGCTGGCTCACCCCGAGAATGAAGGCGCCGACGGTCGAAATCGCGTTGAATTCGGCGAACTGCAGCGCGTAGTCGGGAATGCGCCGCGGCATGCCGGCCAGGCCGAGGAAAAATTGCGGGATGAAGGTCAGATTGAATGAGATGACGGTCAGCCAGAAATGGAGCTTGCCCAGCGTCTCGTTGTACATGTGGCCGGTCCATTTCGGCAGCCAGTAATAGACGCCGGTCATCACGCCCATGATGCCGCCGGCGAACAGCGCGTAATGGAAGTGGGCGACGACGAAGTAGCTATGGTGGTACTGCGCATCCGCTGCGACGTCGGCAAGAATCAGGCCGGTCAGCCCGGCGATCCCGAACAGGACGATGAAGCCGACGGCGAACAGCATCGGCGTTTCGAAGCTCATCGCCCCCTTCCACATGGTGGCGATCCAGCAGAAGAACAGTACGGCGAGCGGTAGCGAGATCGCCATGGTGCTGAACATGAAATAAATCAGCGCCGGCACCGGCATCCCGGCCGTGAAGAAGTGGTGAGCCCAGACAACTACCGAAAGAACCCCGATGGCGATGAAGCTATAGACCTGGGCCTTGTAGCCATAAATCGGCTTGCGCGAGAAAGTGGACAGCACGTGCGGCATCAGCCCCCAGACCGGCAGTAGCAGGATATAGACCTCCGGGTGGCCGAAGAACCAGAACAGGTGCTGGAAGAGGATGGGGTCGCCGCCACCGGCGGCATCGAAGAAGTGGGTACCGAAATGGCGATCAGTTAGCAGCATGGTTACCGCGCCGGCCAGTACCGGCAGCGTCGCGATCAGCAGGAAGGCGGTGATCAGCCAGCCCCAGGCGAAGAGCGGCAGCTTCATCATGGTCATGCCAGGGGCGCGCATGTTGAAGATGGTGACGATGATGTTGATCGAGCCCATGATCGACGAGATGCCGAGAATATGCACGGCGAGGATGGCGAAATCGACGCCCCATCCGCCCTGCACCGAGAGCGGTGCGTAGAAGGTCCACCCAGTCGCGATGGCGCCGTCGCCGAAGCCCAGCAGCGCCAGCGAGAAGGGCAGGGTGAGCAGGATGGCGGCCGGCGGCAACAGCCAGAAGCCCCAGTTGTTGAGGCGGGGCAGAGCCATGTCGGGCGCGCCGATCATCAGCGGGATCATCCAGTTGGCGAAACCGGTGGCGGCCGGCATCAGCGCAGCGAAGATCATCACCAGCGCGTGTACGCCGATCAGCTGGTTGAAGAACTCTGGCTTCATCAACTGCAGACCGGGCTGGAAGAGCTCGGCGCGGACTGCCAGAATCATGATGCCGCCGACGAAGAACATGATCAGCGAGAACGTCATGTACATCGTCCCGATGTCCTTGTGATTCGTCGTCGTCAGCCAGCGCAGCAATCCGCCGGGGTGATATTCGCCGTGCGGTTCCGCGGGGTGGGTCGTCGTCACGCTGCTCATTGCGGTTCTCCTAGCGCAGTGCCTTGATCTGGGCGGGCTGGATCATGTCGCCCCGGTGGTTACCGAAGCTGTTCCGTTCATAGGTGATGACCGCCGCCAGTTCGACGTCGGACAAGGTGTTGCGGAACGCCTGCATGGCGGTACCCGGCTTGCCGTTCATGACGCGGTCGACATGGCTGTCCTTGATGATCTTGCCGTTCATGTCGAGCAGCGGCGTGTTAACAACCTTGCTGCCGGCGAGGGCGGGGAAGGCCGGTGGCAGCCCCAGACCGCTGGCCTGGTGGCAGGCCACGCATTGCTTTTCGTAGATATCCTTGCCGGTCGCCATCAATTCTTCGCTGCTCCAGGTCCGGTCGGCGCCACCAGCGGCTGCCTTGGCCTCGGCTTTCTTCTGGTCCAGCCAGGCAAGATATTCAGGTTCGGGAACGGCATGAACGACCACCGGCATGAAACCGTGATCCTTGCCGCACAGTTCGGCGCACTGGCCGCGATAGGTGCCCGGCTTTTCGATCAGAACCCAGGTTTCGCGCAGAAATCCTGGGATGGCATCGCGCTTGACGCCGAATTGCGGCACCCACCAGGTATGGATGACATCCGTCGAAGTCAGCAAAATGCGAACCTTTTTGCCGACCGGCAGTACGACCGGATTGTCCACTTCCAGCAGATAGTGCTCGCCCTTGGCTTCAGCATTGGCGATCTGCTCGCGCGGTGTCGCCAGCGTGCTGATGAACTTGATGCCGGCTTCGGGGTATTCGTACTGCCATTTCCACTGCATGCCGGTCACCTTGAGCACCATGTCGGCGCGGGTTTTGGTGTCCTCCATGGTGACGATGGCCTTTACGGCGGGAATGCCCATCAGCACGAAGTCGATAAAGAGCAGGATGGCGAAGGGAATCAGCACCCAAAGCCATTGCAGCGCACTACGCGGCCCGGTGAAACTGGCAGGCTGGTGACCGACGCTCTTCCGATGCTTGATCATCGAATAGATCATGATCGCGAACACCACCACGAACAGGATGGTGATGATGAGCATGAACTCGTTGTGAATGTGCAGGGTCTCCCGTGCGATCGGGGTGACCGGTTCCGGGAAGTTGAAGTTGTAGGCCGCGTTAACGATACCAACCGGACCAAACGTGATTAGCAGAGATATAGATCTTTTGAACCGCGCGAAAAATTTTGCGGCCAATTTACCCCTCATCCGACTTTCTAGCGTATTGCCTGCCATTCTGTTCCCTCCCCTTGTGAGAACTGATTGCAGCATTCAGAATCGATTTATCGGAATTAGTTCAGAAATCTTTACGATGGATCGCCGCCTGTTTCTCGCTCTCCCATGTTTTTTGTTTGCTGCCTGCGAGCGGACGCCAGTCGCTTTTCGCAATACTGACCTGACCGGTGCCAGCTTTGGCCGCGGATTCGATCTGAACGACCATAACGGACAGCGCCGTTCACTCGTGGACTTCCATGGTCGCGTGGTCGTAATCTTTTTTGGCTATACGTCGTGTCCGGATATCTGTCCGACAATGCTGGCACGGCTGGCCGAGGTGATGAAGGCGCTCGGCGCGGAGGCGAACAGGGTGCAGGTACTGTTCGTTACGCTCGATCCGGAACGTGACAGCGCGGCGCGGCTAAAGGATTTCGTCCCCTGGTTTGATCCGTCGTTTCTCGGGCTGCGCGGTGATGCCGGCGAAATCAAGGCAGTCGCAGATGAATTTCGCGTTTTCAGCGCACGCAAGGAGGTCGGTAGCGACCTTGGCTACGTGCTCGATCATTCATCCGGCGCCTATATTTTCGACCCGGCCGGGCGTCTGCGGCTTTACGTCAAGGACACGGCCAGCGTCGATGACATTGCCGCCGATATCGGCCAATTGCTGGCCGGGCGCTAAGGATGCCGATTCAGGGGGCTTTCGGCTGCCCGAAGGCGGGCAGGGTAATGTGAAAGCGCATTGCCAGAAGGCGCAGGACGAGCACGATGGCCATCGCCGCCCAGGCGGCGCTGACCGGCGGCACCCCGATTTCCTGCAGGCCTATCAGTGACAATGCGCCGACCCAGGCCGCCGTGGCGTAAAGTTCGCCTTGTAGAAACACCAAGGGAACATCATTGCACAGGATGTCGCGCAGCACGCCGCCAACCACGCCGGTGATCACCCCCATCAGGCTGGCGGCCAGCCAGGGCGTATGCCATTGCAACGCGACCTGGGTGCCGACGATGGTGAATAGCGCCAGACCGATGGCGTCGGGAATCAGGAACAGCTTTGGCGGCACCGTTAGTGCGCGGGCAATGAAAAAAGTGATCAGGCCGGTTCCCAATGCCGTAATCAGATAGGCCTGATCGGCAACCCAGAAGACATTGCGGTCGAGCAGCAGGTCGCGAATGGTGCCGCCGCCCAGCGCTGTGGCCACCCCGACCAGCAAGGCGCCGATCAGGTCCATCTGCTTGCGGCCGGAATCGAGTACGCCGGTCAGTGCGTTGACTGCGACCGCCGCCAGACCGACCCAATAGAGGAGAGCGTCCATGCTCACCTCAGCGCAGACGATCCTTCATCGCGCGCTGTGCTTCGCGCTTGGAATCTTTTTCCTGTTCGTCGCTACGTTTGTCGTGCTGTTTTTTACCCTTGGCCAGCCCAACCTCGAGCTTGATGCGGCCGCGCGTGTAATGCAGGTCGAGCGGCACCAGGGTGTAGCCAGCACGCTCTACCTTGCCGATCAGCTTCATGATTTCGCTATCGTGCAACAGCAGCTTGCGGGTGCGCGTCGGGTCGGGATTGACATGCGTCGAGGCGGTCGCCAGCGGCGTGATGTGCATGCCGATCAGGAAGATCTCGCCATTCCTGATGACGACGTAGGATTCCTTGATGTTCATCCGGCCGGCGCGAATGGCCTTGACCTCCCAACCCTGGAGGGCAATACCCGCCTCGTACTTCTCCTCGACGAAGAAATCGTGAAAGGCTTTTTTGTTGACCGTGATGCTCATGCTGCCGGGCGATCCATTAAAATCGCGCATTCTACAGGATTCAGGAACCCTCTCGACGCATGGCGCTGGTCGAAAAATCCGTGTTGATCGGACAGTCCGCCGAACGCATGTTCGAACTGGTGGATCGTTGCGAAGACTATCCGGCCTTTCTGCCGTGGTGCAGCCAGACCGAGGTCAAGTACCGCGATGCCCAGCGGACGGTGGCGACGTTGCACATCAACTACCACAGCGTGAAGTCCTGCTTCACCACCGAAAACGACAAGGAATTCCCTGGCTCGATGAAGATCCTGCTGGTGGACGGGCCGTTCCGGCGTCTCGAAGGTTCGTGGCGTTTCCGGGTGCTGGCCGAGCAGGCCTGCAAAATCGAGTTCCAGTTGCATTACGAGTTTTCCAGCAAGGTCTTCGAGAAAGTCATTGGCCCGGTGTTCAGCCACATTGCGAATACTTTCGTCGACGCCTTCGTCCGCCGTGCGGCGCAGGTTTATGGAGAAAACAATGGCTGAAATGCTGAATGTCGAAGTTTGCTATGCCTTGCCGGAAAAGCAGTTGCTGGTTCCGGTAAAGCTGCCTGCCGGCGCGACGCTGCAGCAGGCGCTCGAGGCTTCAGGCATCCTGCAGAAACATCCGGAAATCGATATCAAGAAAAACAAGTTCGGGATTTTCGGCAAACTCTCCAAGCTCGACAGCATGCTGCGCGATGGCGACCGAGTGGAAATCTACCGTCCGCTGATCGCCGATCCCAAGGAAGTGCGCAAGCAGCGCGCGGCCGAAGGCAAGGTCATGAAAAAGGGCGCCGGCGATGCCGACGCCCCGGAGGCGTAAAAGGAGGTTGTTCAGCCGAGTTTCAGTTGCACGACTCGGCGATGATTTTTCTGGCGCGCTCCATTTCGCTATCCTTGACCGCGCCTTCCACGAACACCTCGCCGCCCTTGCCATCGGGGACGACCATCCGATGGTTGCCGGACTCAAGCTTTGACAACTGGTTGCGCGCTCGTTCGCAGTTGTCGCGTTTCTGCGCTGCGGCGGCAGCTTCCTTCTCCGATTTCTCGGCCTTTTCGCGCGCTTCCTGCTGGCGCTTCCTGAACTCCATGTCCTTTTCGGCCGTCGTCTTTGGCGCATCGGCGGCCTTGCTGGCTTCCGCCTTCGGTGCGCTGCTGGAAGGCGGGGGCGAGAGGCCGATACCGCGCGCGTCGCGCGCCGATCCCGGCGGCGGGGTGTCGGAGATCACCGTGCGACCGCTGCTGTCCTTCCATTGGTAGGTCTGGGCTTGCGCCGTGAGGGCTGCTGCGGTCGACAGGCAAAAAAGTGCAAAAATCAGATGCGTCTTCATGGTCATCCAGAGATTTGGTTGATTTCTGTATAATACGTTTTTGTGACCTTGGATCAAAGGCCATGCGACTATTGCAAAAAGCCCTGACTTTCGACGACGTTCTTCTCGTCCCCGCCCATTCCCAGATTTTGCCGCGCGATGTCAGTCTGGCCACCCGGCTGACCCGCAATATTTCCCTGAACCTGCCGCTCCTTTCGGCGGCGATGGATACCGTGACGGAAGGCCGTCTCGCCATCGCGCTGGCGCAGGAAGGCGGCATCGGCATCATTCACAAGAATCTTTCGCCCAAGCAGCAGGCGGCCGAAGTGGCCAAGGTCAAGCGTTTTGAATCGGGCATCCTGCGCGATCCGATTACCGTCACGCCTTCGATGACGGTGCGCGATGTGATCGAAATCACACGTCAATACAAGATTTCCGGACTGCCGGTGATCGACAAGGCGGGCAAGGTGGTTGGCATCGTCACCAATCGCGACCTACGGTTCGAAACCAACCTGGACCAACCGGTCAAGGCCATCATGACGCCGCGCAAGCGTCTGGTAACCGTCAAGGAAGGCGCCAGCGTCGAGGATGCGCAGGAACTGATCCGCAAACACCGCCTGGAGCGCGTGCTGGTCGTTGATGACGACTTCCGCATGCGCGGGCTGATCACCGTCAAGGATATTCTCAAATCCACCGAACACCCGCTGGCCAACAAGGATGCTTCCGGTCGCCTGCGTGCCGGTGCGGCGGTGGGTGTCGGTGCCGGCACCGAGGAGCGTGTGGAGGCACTGGCCGAAGCGGGCATCGACGTCATCGTCGTCGATACCGCGCACGGCCACTCGCAAGGTGTGCTGGATCGCGTCAATTGGGTCAAGAAGAACTTCCCGCAAGTCGAAGTGATCGGCGGCAATATCGCAACCGCCGACGCGGCCCGCGCGCTGGTCGATTGCGGCGCCGATGCAGTCAAGGTCGGTATCGGTCCCGGTTCGATTTGCACCACGCGGATCGTCGCTGGTGTCGGTGTGCCGCAAATCACGGCCATCCAGAATGTTTCGGAGGCGCTCAAGGGAACCGGCGTGCCGATGATCGCCGACGGCGGCATCCGCTACTCCGGCGACATCGCCAAGGCGATTGCCGCCGGCGCCAATACCGTGATGCTCGGCGGCCTGTTCGCCGGTACTGAAGAAGCGCCGGGTGAGGTGGAACTGTTTCAGGGGCGTTCCTACAAGTCCTATCGCGGCATGGGTTCGCTGGGCGCCATGCAGGCCGGCTCTTCCGATCGCTATTTCCAGGAAGCCACCGCCAATGTCGACAAATTCGTTCCCGAAGGGATCGAAGGCCGGGTGCCTTACAAGGGTTCCGTGCTGGCCGTGATCCACCAGCTTACAGGCGGTTTGCGTTCCTCGATGGGTTACCTTGGTTGCGCGACGATCGACGCGATGCATGATCGCGCCACTTTCGTCGAGATCACTTCGGCGGGCGTGCGCGAGTCGCATGTGCACGATGTGCAGATCACCAAGGAAGCGCCGAACTACCACGTCGACTAAGCGATGGCGAAGTGGCCGACCTGGCTCAAGGTGCTTATCGCTGTCGTCGGTATCGGCGGCGTAATCGCCTTTTCCCAGCTACTGCTCTATCTCGACCGGATGGGCGCCAGCAAGTTCGATCTCTGACAGGTGCCGGATTTTCCGGCACTTTTTTCTTTTACCGCTGAATCGGTACATTCCATCATGTCCCACCAGAAAATCCTCATCCTCGATTTCGGTTCCCAGGTTGCACAGTTGATCGCCCGCCGCGTGCGCGAGCAGCAGGTTTATTGCGAACTGCATCCCTTCGATGTTTCCGACGATTTCATCCGCGAATTCAAGCCGCAGGGCATCATCCTCTCCGGCGGCCCGAACTCCGTCTACGAATCGCTGGACTGGAAGGCGCCGCAGGCCGTATTCGAGCTGGGCGTTCCTGTGCTCGGCATCTGCTATGGCATGCAGACCATGGCGCAGCAATTGGGTGGCAAGGTGGAAAGCTCGGGCAAGCGCGAATTCGGCTTTGCCGAAGTACGGGCGCGCGGCCATTCACGACTCTTCAACGGCATTCAGGATCGCAGCAATGCCGAGGGCCACGGCCTGCTCGAAGTCTGGATGAGCCACGGCGACAAGGTCACCGAGTTGCCGGCCGGTTTCAAGGTCATCGGCAGCAGCGAATCCTGCCCGGTGGCGGCGATGGCCGACGAGGAACGCGGCTTCTACGCCGTCCAGTTCCACCCGGAAGTCACGCACACCCTTAAGGGCAAGGAGATGATTGCCCGCTTCGTGCATGACATTTGCGGTTGCGGTCGCGACTGGAACATGCCCGATTACGTTAACGAAGCGATCGCCAAAGTGCGCGCCCAGGTTGGCAGCGATGAGGTGATTCTTGGCCTGTCGGGGGGCGTCGATTCCTCTGTCGTCGCCGCGCTGCTGCACAAGGCCATCGGCGACCAACTGACCTGCGTTTTCGTCGACAATGGCCTGCTGCGCCTGAACGAAGGCGAGCAGGTGATGCAGACTTTTGCCCGTAACCTTGGCGTCAAAGTCATTCACGTCGATGCGACCGAACAGTTCATGGGACACCTGAAGGGTGTTTCCGATCCGGAAGCCAAGCGCAAGATCATCGGTCGCGAATTCGTCGAGGTCTTTCAGGCCGAAGCCGCCAGGCTGCCCAATGCCAAATGGCTGGCGCAGGGCACGATCTACCCGGACGTGATCGAATCGGCTGGCGCCAAGACCGGCAAGGCACATGCGATCAAGAGCCACCACAACGTCGGCGGCTTGCCCGAAACGCTCAATCTGAAGCTCCTCGAACCGCTGCGCGAACTGTTCAAGGACGAAGTCCGCGAACTCGGCGTCGCGCTCGGTCTGCCGCACGAAATGGTTTATCGCCACCCGTTCCCGGGCCCTGGCCTCGGCGTGCGCATCCTCGGCGAGGTGAAAAAGGAATTCGCTGATCTGCTGCGTCGCGCCGACGCCATCTTTATCGACGAATTACGGGCCGCCGACTGGTACGACAAGACCAGCCAGGCCTTTGCCGTCTTCCTGCCGGTCAAGAGCGTCGGCGTGATGGGCGACGGGCGCACCTACGAATACGTCGTCGCACTGCGTGCCGTTCAGACGCAGGATTTCATGACTGCGCACTGGGCCGAATTGCCGCACAGCCTGCTCGGCCGGGTGTCCAACCGCATCATCAACGAAGTGCGCGGCATCAACCGTGTGGTGTACGACATCTCGGGCAAGCCGCCGGCCACCATCGAGTGGGAATGAT
>JAEUOH010000188.1 GCA_016790845.1 Dechloromonas sp. | reverse complement strand
TTCGATCCGCGTCGGAAAGCGATTCGCCCAACTGGATCTTGTAAAGGAGATCGGCGCAGCGCGCGCTGGTTGCGTGCGTCGCCGCGGTCGGTCTGGGTGATACCGGCGCGATCCTGGGTGACGGTTTGTCGACCGCTGACGCTGCGGCACTGGCTGGTGCCTCTGGCGCCACGGTGGCGATGGGCGGTGCGGTGGGTTCAGGGGCGGGCCGCGTGACCGGGCTGTCCGGCACCGCCGGCTGGCGGGCCGCTTCCGGTTGCGTTGTTTGCGCTGCTGGCACGGCGGGTTGGCGCGTAGACAAAGCGAGGTAGGCGCCGCCCACGGTCAGCAGCACGCCGGCCGTGGCGACGATGGCTGTCCGGTAGCGCCGCCACCCGTCCTTGCCTTCCCGGCCGCTGTCGAGGTCGGCCGGGTCGTATGCCTGACCATGGTCTGCGGTGTTCTGGCGGGCGGAGCTTGCGGGCGCAACGGGTTTGCCGAGCAGCGTTTCGAGGTCGGCGATCAGCATGCGCATGCCATCGAAATCGCGCGAGCCGTCCCAGCCGGTGAGGTCCGCGGCCTGGATTTCACGGAAGCCGGCCGGCGGGCGGACGGCTTCGATCATCACCGGCACCAGCTTGCGCAACCGGCGGCCTTCCGAGGCCTCTTCGCAAACCCATTCGCTTTCTATCGAGCGCGACGACCACAGGACGACCATGCAGCGCATTTCTTCCAGCGCGTCTTCCAGTACGCTGCGCCAGGTTTCGCCCGCCGGAATCCGGCGATCCCACCACACCGTCCAGCCGACCGCTTCGAGCGTGCTCGCCACGCGTCGTGCCGCTTCCCTGTCCTTTTCGGTATAGCTCAGGAAGATGTCGGTCATTGCTTCCCCAATAGCGTTTGCAACTGCCAGACCCAGGTCCCCTTGTCATTCAAATGACATTGGCGAAGGCGGAAAGTTCAAACGCATGGGGCGGCAGGCGCTGCCTGCCGTTGGTTTTTGCCCTTTTTCAGGTGTCGACCGCAACCGACCGGGTTTTGGCGTATTCGGCGAGCAGGCGCCCGTGCAGATCGCAGCCGTCGAGGTTCAGGCCCGGCGACGCCAGCCCGAAGAAGCGCGTCTCGCCGTCGATCAGGTCGGTGGCCATGTCCAGCGTGTCGTCGCCATAAAGCGCGACCAGCGCTTCCTCGAAAATGTTCGGGTCGTCCATTGCCAGCAGCGTGGCGATGCACTGGTAAACGCGCCGACGGCCGGCGTCGAGTTGTTCGAACTGGCGCACCCATTCGCAGCCTTCGAGAACGGCATCGGTGTCGCCAACGGCGAGCGCGAGCATGGTTTTGAGTTCGCCGACGCGCAGGTCGGCCCACAGCGTGCCGGGGTCGGGCGCGAGGCCGATCAAGGCGGCGACCGGGCGTTCATCGGCGACGTTCAGTTCATTGAGCAGATCGAGTAGCTGACCGCATTGGTCATCGTCGAGTTCGGCCAGGTTGAGGATGGCCGGGCGGACGGCGGCGCCGTTGCTGTTGTTTTCCCATTCGAGGTCGTCGATGGGGTAGATCTCGGACATGCCGGGGACGAGGATGCGGCAGGCGTAAACGCCGAGATGGTCGAAATCGGCGACGTAGATGTCGTGGCCGTCGGCGTGGATGCGCTCGGCCAGCCAGGCGTAGTCGTCGGCAGTCTTGCCAGTTTCCAGGTCGTTGAAGTTCCAGTCGACAAAGTCGTAATCGGGCGTTTCGCCAAAGAAGTTCCAGTGCACGATGCCGCTGGAGTCGACGAAATGAATTTCGATGTTCGGGGCGCTGGCGACTTCATCCAGATCGAAGCCGGGTGGCGGAAAGCCGTCCAGTGCTTCCAGGGCGCGTCCTTGCAGCAGTTCGGTCAATGCGCGTTCGAGGGCGATTTCAAAGCGCGGGTGCGCGCCGAAGCTGGCGAAGACGCCCTGGTCGCGTGGGTTGAGCATGGTCACGCACATGACCGGGTATTGGCCGCCCAGCGAGGCATCCTTGACCAGGATGCCGAAACCGGCGTCGCGCAGGCCGGCAATGCCGGCGGCGATGGTCGGGTAGCGGGCGATGACGTCTTCCGGCACGTC
>JAEUOH010000176.1 GCA_016790845.1 Dechloromonas sp. | reverse complement strand
CGCTTCCCCGGCACCGTGGTCGCCGTCACCCACGACCGCTACTTCCTCGACAACGCCGCCGAGTGGATTCTCGAACTCGACCGGGGCCACGGCATCCCGTGGAAGGGCAACTATTCGAGTTGGCTGGAGCAGAAGGAAGCCCGCCTGGAAACCGAAAACAAGCAGATCGACGCCCATATGAAGGCGATGAAGCAGGAACTGGAGTGGGTGCGCAGCAACCCGAAGGCGCGCCAAGCCAAGTCCAAGTCCCGCCTCGCGCGCTTCGAGGAAATGTCGAGCGTCGAATACCAGAAGCGCAACGAAACGCAGGAAATCTTCATTCCGGTCGGCGAACGTCTGGGCGACAAGGTCATCGAATTCAATGGCGTCACCAAATCCTTCGGCGACAAGTTGCTGATGGACAACCTGAGTTTCAACGTGCCGGCCGGTGCCATCGTCGGCATCATCGGCCCCAACGGCGCCGGCAAATCGACGCTGTTCAAGATGATTACCGGCCAGCAAAAGCCGGATTCCGGCGAAGTCATCATCGGCCCAACGGTCAAAATGGCTTATGTCGACCAGTCACGCGACTGCCTCGATGGCTCGAAGACGGTGTTCGAAGAACTGGCCCAGGGCAGCGACATCCTGCAGATCGGCAAGTTTGAAATGCCATCGCGCGCCTACATCGGCCGCTTCAATTTCAAGGGTGCCGATCAGGGCAAGCAGGTCGGCAACCTGTCCGGCGGCGAGCGCGGCCGGCTGCATCTGGCCAAGACGCTGATGGCCGGCGGCAACGTGTTGCTGCTCGACGAACCTTCGAATGACCTCGACGTGGAAACCCTGCGTGCGCTGGAAGATGCGCTGCTGGAGTTTCCCGGCTGCGCCATGGTGATCTCGCACGACCGCTGGTTCCTCGACCGCATCTGCACGCACATCCTGGCGGCGGAAGGCGATTCGCAATGGAATTTCTTTACCGGCAACTTCCAGGAATACGAGGAAGACAAGAAGCGCCGCCTTGGCGAAGAAGGCGCCAAGCCGAAGCGGATTCGCTACAAGCCGATCACCCGCTGAATTAGCTCATTTGATTTTTGGCCTTTTTTTGCGGTCGACCGCAACAGGCCATGCAAAACGGGCGCCGCGAAGGCGCCCGTTCTTCTTTTGCGCCCCGCCGATGCGAAGCGCTACAACCGTGATCAGTGCTTGAGGTTGGCCGAGAAGACAGCCTTGGTCTTTTCGGAAAAGTGGAAGTCGTTGAAGGCGCGGCTGATTTCAGCTTCGTTGCGGCCTTCGGAATGATCTTCGAAGTTGATGCCGATGACCTTGCCGTTGGCGGCCAGGGTCTGGAAGGCGAAACGCCAGCGTTGTGCTTCTGCCAGCCGCTCGCGCAGCTCGGCTTCATTGGAAATCGTGATACCGGCTTTCTTAAGGGAATCCAGGAATTCTTCGAAGGATTCGTTGCTAAGACTACCCATTTTTATCTCCGTATGTTGTGCGGTGATTGGTCACCATGAGCCTAATAACGCCGCCTGTTGCATTCGGTTGACACGAAAGTGAAGACATTTTGAATGCGATAATCGCGGCCTATGAAAAAGCAAAATCCACCCGCCGCGATCCCGGAACTCCGCCCCGGGCAATCCATTGATTTGCTGAAGGAACTACACATCCTGACGCGCGACGGCAAGCTCAACCAGGACACGCGGCGCAAGCTGAAACAGGTCTATCACCTTTATCAATTCATCGAGCCACTGCTGGATGGCGCCGAAACGCTGATCGACCACGGGGCTGGCAAATCGTATCTCGGCTTCATCCTCTACGATCTCTATTTCAAGGAACGTGCCAGCGGCGAGATTGTCGGCATCGAGACGCGCGCCGAACTTGTCGATAAATCAAGGACTTTGGCCGAAAAACTGGGCTTTCCCCGGATGCGTTTCCTGGCCTGTACGGTCGAGGACTCCCTGTCCTCAACCGACCTGCCAGCCACCGTCGATGTCGTCACCGCGCTACACGCCTGCAACACCGCCACCGACGACGCCATCCGTTTCGCCCTTACCCGCAATGCCCGCCATATCGTGCTCGTGCCTTGCTGCCAGGCCGAAGTCGCCGCCGCGATGCGGGCCAAAAAGAACGAATCCCTGGGCAAGACGCCACTCTCCGAACTTTGGCGACACCCCATCCACACCCGCGAACTGGGCAGCCACTTGACCAACGTGCTGCGCTGCCTGCTGCTGGAAGCGCACGGCTACGACGTCACCGTCACCGAACTGGTCGGCTGGGAGCATTCGATGAAGAACGAGCTGATCATCGCCTCAAAAACGGGCAAAAAAGGCAGTCGACCGCAACAGATCGCCCGCGAACGGGCCGAGGCCATCCTGCGCGAGTTCAATATCGAGGAACTCGCCCCGCGTTTCACCTACTAAGGCGCCATGACCCGCACTCAACACCCTCTTGAACTCCTGGCGCCGGCCAAGAATGCCGACTTCGGCATCGAAGCCATCAAGCACGGCGCCGATGCCGTCTATATCGGCGGCCCGGCTTTCGGCGCGCGCTATGGCGCCGGCAACGATGTCGCCGAAATCGGACGCCTGTGCGAATTCGCCCACCGCTATCGCGCCAAGGTTTTCGTCGCGCAAAACACCATCCTGCACGACAGCGAACTCGAAGCCGGCCGCCAGCTGGCCTGGGATTTGTACAACGCCGGCGCCGATGCGCTGATCATTCAGGACATGGGCCTGCTGGAAATGGATCTGCCACCAATCCAGCTACACGCCAGCACGCAGACCGACATCCGCAACCCCGAAAAAGCCAGGTTCCTGG
>JAEUOH010000157.1 GCA_016790845.1 Dechloromonas sp. | reverse complement strand
CCCCAAAGGCCGCTTTCCGCCGTGACGTTTAGCCACTCCACCCGTAGAATCCCCCTTTTGCCTTAAAGAATCGCGCCATGCACCCGGATTATCTCGAAAAAGTTCTCAACGCACAGGTTTACGACGTGGCGGTGCAAACGCCGCTCGAAGTCGCCGGCAACCTTTCCCTCCGGGCGGGCAACAAGATCATTCTCAAGCGCGAGGATTTGCAGCCGGTCTTTTCATTCAAGCTGCGTGGCGCCTACAACAAGATTTCCAGCCTGTCGCCCGAGAAGCTGAAACGCGGCGTCATCTGCGCTTCGGCCGGCAACCATGCCCAGGGTGTCGCCCTCTCCGCCTCCAAGGTCGGCTGCCGGGCGGTGATCGTCATGCCAACCTCGACGCCGGGCATCAAGGTCGATGCGGTCAAGCGCTTTGGCGGCGAGGCCGTGCTGTTCGGCGACTCCTACGACGAAGCCTATGCCCATGCGCTGGAGCTGGAAAAATCCGAGAAGCTGACTTTCGTCCATCCGTTCGACGACCCGGAAGTCATCGCTGGCCAGGGCACCATCGCCATGGAAATCCTGCGCCAGCATTCGCGCCACAACGGGCCGATCCACGCCATCTTTTGCTGCGTCGGCGGTGGCGGCCTGATTGCCGGCGTGGCGGCTTACATCAAGCGTCTACGGCCGGAAATCAAGATCATCGGCGTCGAGGCCAAGGATGCTGACGCGATGACGCAGTCGCTGGCCAAGGGTCACCGCGTACGACTGAATCAGGTCGGCCTGTTCGCCGACGGCGCCGCGGTCAAGCTGGTCGGCGAAGAAACCTTCCGCCTGTGCAAGGAATACGTCGATGAAATGATCCTGGTCGATACCGACGCCATCTGCGCGGCGATCAAGGATGTTTTCGAGGATACGCGCTCGATTCTCGAACCGGCTGGCGCGCTGGCGGTGGCCGGGGCCAAGGAATATGCGCGGCAGTACAAGCTGAAGGACAAGAACCTGATCGCCGTCACCTCCGGCGCCAACATGAATTTCGACCGCCTGCGCTTCGTTGCCGAGCGCGCCGAGTTCGGCGAACAGCGTGAAGCCGTGTTCGCCGTCACGCTGCCGGAGAAACCGGGCGCCTACAAGAAATTCCTCGGCCTGATCGGCAAGCGCAACGTCACGGAATTCAACTATCGCTACCACACGGCCAGCGAGGCGCATGTGTTCGTCGGTATCCAGGTGGTCGACCGCAAGGAGTCGCTGAAGCTTGCCGAGAGCCTGCAGAAGCACGGCTACCCGACGCTCGATCTGACCGAGGACGAGATGGCCAAGAACCACGTCCGCCACATGGTCGGTGGTCATGCGCCGGCGGTGTGCGAGAAGGGAATGAAGGAGCTGATCTACCGCTTCGAGTTCCCGGAGCGGCCGGGTGCGTTGATGAACTTCCTGACGCAGATGAGTGCCGGCTGGAACATCAGTCTCTTTCACTACCGCAACCACGGTGCCGACTACGGCCGCGTGCTGGTCGGCATGCAGGTGCCGCCGGGCGACATGGGCGCGTTCAAGACCTTCCTCAAGAATCTCGGCTACGCTCACTGGGACGAGAGCGACAACCCGGTCTACAAACTTTTTCTCGGCTGAGCGTGGCGGCCGCCGAAATTGGCGGTTTTTTGGCGTCGACCGCAGCAGGCGCTCAGGTAGTGATCAGTTCCAGCTTACGCGATCCCCAGTCGAGTACGGCGGTGCGTGTCGCCATCCGGGCCGCCAACTCCGGTAATTCCTTTGCTACCACCGAGGCGGCGAATTTTGCGAGGAAATCGGCCTTCATTTCAGCGCGCGCCCGATCGACGCCGATTTCGTCGAATGGCACTGACGCCAGCAACAGGAAGCCGTCATCGGGAATCCGCCCAGCCAGCATGTTGCCGCGAATGATGCCGGCAGCCTTGCGGACCGGGTCGGCCAGATCCGGACTGTAGGGGCCGATGATCAGGGCCATGTTGGGTGTGTGCAGGAAATCGAAGCCGCGCCCGATGCAGATCACCCATTCACGATGCTCGATGTCGAGCAGCCGCTCGGCGCGCGCCGTTTGTTGGCGGATCTGCGCCATGTGCTCGAGATTGCCGCGAAGCAGCGGCAGAAGATCGGCGCGCATTTGCGCCGGCATGTCCGGCAACAGCGCGGCGAGACGCGGTTCAAGCGTCGCGGCGTCGGCAGCCGCGAGGGTCGCCAGATCGAGTACCGATCCGTCCGGGCCGTGCACGGCCAGTGATTCCTCATCCGTCTCGAAACCGCAAACCAGCGGATAAACGCTGTCGTGCGCGGTACCGAACAATTGCGACATCTGTCGACGGATGGCCTGTGTGTGGGCGATGGCGGCGGCGGTGTCGAAACGGAAGCCGGCACAGCCGCGTTTGGGGTCGCCGCGCGACCAGTGATAGGTGATCAGTACCAGCACCCGCCGCCCGGCGCCGGTCATCTTGAGCATGTGGTGGATCAGTACCTCCCCGAGGTGCGGCCAGCCGAGATCGAACATGCCGCCAAGATTGCGGAAAGGCATCAGGATCCCGGCCGGCGTCCGGGTCGCCACCGCGATGTTGATGCGGCCATCCATGCACTTCAGTACCGCGATCGCGGTCGGGTGTTCGGCCAGATAGCGTTGCCGCGCCAGCCATGCCTCCGGGCTACGGAAGGTATCCCCATAGCGGCGCGCAAGATCGAACAGCCAGTCGATGCGCTCGCCAATCGGTCGGTCGTGAATGTCTTTCATCTCTCCTCCGCGATGTCCCTCTGCACATAAGCTTGCCATCTGACGCGGCAATCGCTGCCCGGCGGGCGTCTCTTGCGGGCACCCCGGTTATGATTTGCCATCCTGCCCCATCCGCAGGGTGACAACAAGGCATCGTTAATTCGATCTGGTTATGTTTTGGTAACTATCTAGTCTTTGTAAATATATAACTGGCGATCTATGCTTTTCCCATTGCAATCCAGATGAGAAAGGCTTAGCCATGTCCAGCATCCTCGGCAGAATTTGCGCAATTTCCACGTTAGTCACTACCCTCGGTATTGGCAGCGCCGTCGCCCAGACTTCGCTGCTCAACGTCTCCTACGACCCGACGCGCGAGTTGTACAAGGATTACAACGCCGCCTTTGCCAAACACTGGCAGGCGAAAACCGGGCAGGTGGTCAGTTTCCGCCAGTCGCACGGC
>JAEUOH010000125.1 GCA_016790845.1 Dechloromonas sp. | reverse complement strand
ACCATCACGCTCATGCCCGGCCGGCGGGCGCGGATGCTGTCGATCAGCTCCCAGAACTGGCGACGCGAGAGCGGATCGACGCCGGTCGTCGGCTCGTCGAGAATCAGCAGGTCGGGATCGTGGATCAGCGCGCAGCACAGGCCGAGCTTCTGCTTCATGCCGCCCGACAACTTGGCGGCGGGCCGGTCGCGGAAGGGCGACAAACCGGTGCTGGCCAGCAGTTCGGCAATGCGCTGCTCGCGCTCGCGCTTGTCCTGCCCGAACAGCCGGCCGAAGAAATCGACGTTCTCGAACACCGACAGCGTCGGGTACAAATTCCGGCCCAGCCCCTGCGGCATGTAGGCGATGCGCGGCTGCACCGAGGCACGGAAACGGCGGTCGCCGATGTCGCCACCCAGCACTTCAACCTTGCCCGTCTGAATCTGCCGCGCACCGGAAACCAGCGCCAGCAGCGACGACTTGCCGACGCCATCCGGCCCGATCAGCCCGACCATGCAGCCGGCCGGCAAGACGACATCGGCCGCCTCCAGCGCCGTCACCGCCCCATAGAGATGGCTGACGCCGGCAAGCTTGGCGACCGGCACGCGGTCCACGATGATTTACTTCCCGGCGATCTGAAGGTTGGCCGGCCACGGCGCGTTGGCGTCGAGGCGCACGTAGGCGACGCCCGGCAGGCCCCCCTTGGCCAGATCGCGATGCGCCGCCAGCCAGGCCGGGTCGGGCTTGACCTTGATGCGGAACATCAGCTTTTCACGCTCGGTGCGCGTTTCGACTTCACGCGGCGTGAATTGCGCCTTCGGCGCCACGAAGCTGACCATCGCCGGAATCGGCTGCCCCGGCAAGGCATCGAGCATGATGCGCGCCTCGCTGTTCAGCGCCACCTGCCCGGCCTTGTCGGTCGGCAGGTAGATCGTCATGTACATGTCGGAAAGATCAAGCAGCGTCAGCGCCTTGCCGCCCGCCGCCAGCACCTCGCCCGGCTCGGCCAGCCGGTACAGCACGCGGCCGGAAATCGGCGATTTCAGCGAGGTATCGTTCAGATTCGCCTGCAAGCTTTCCACCTTCGCCACGGCCGCAGCCAGCGCCGCCTCTGCCTCGGCCACCCGGCTCTGCGCCTGATCCATCCCGGCCATCGCGCCCTCCATGCCGGTCTGGTCGGTATCCAGCTTGCTGCGGCTGATAAAGCCCTTCTCCACCAGACTCTCGGAACGCTTCAAGGTCTTGCCCGCCAGCGACACATCGGTACGCGACTTGCGCACCCCGGCCTGCGACTCCTCAACCGCCTTGCGCGCCTGCGCCACCTGCGCCTCGGCGGCCCGCAACTGGGCGCGCAGATCGTCGGCATCCAGCCGCGCCACGACCGCCCCCGCCTCGACCATGTCGCCCTCGTGCGGCCCCAACTCCGCCAAGCGACCGGCAATCTTGGTCGCAATATCCACCTCAACCGCCTCCAGCCGCCCGTTCCCGGACGCAAACCCAGCCGGCAAACCCGCCGGGCGCTGCTGATAGAGGAAATACCCGCCTGTTGCGGTCAACGCCAAAAAAAGTGCAAAAACCAAAACCTTCCGTAATCGTCCCTGTTCCATGAATCACCCGATCAGTTACTGACCAACTGGTCATTATTGGATCGAATTATAGACCGGGTACCGCTACACGGCTTGCCGCAGATCAATTTCTCAGAGGGTTGCCCCTGCGGCCATTGGCAGGCACATCTCGGGGGTCAGCCGGCCGGTCGGCCAAGATCATGACCCGTCGTGATTTCAGAATTTCTCTGCACGGAGTACCGCGACCTCGCTGACAAAAGCCACCAGACCGTAACTTTTGAAATAACTTTCCTCAAGTATGTTGAGCACCGCATCGAGCACAGGTGTTTCGCACAAAACCTCGATGCGGATATTCGCACTCGTCGGCCACAGCGCGTCACGGTCTCCATGCGCGCCCTGGCCTCGCGCATCGGTGATCGTATGTCCGCGCACTCCGAGCAAGTGGAGCTCGGTCACCAGCTGTCGCTCAAGATCCGCTTCGCAAATAATGGTCAGCAGTTGCCGTGAATGGAGTTTGGGGGGCATCAGATTTCTCTTGCAAAGCGGACTGCCAAGTCATGGTAGAGCGGGATGCCGATCAGCAGATTGAAGGGGAAAGTGATTCCGAGTGCCGCCCCGATTGACAAGGCCGGGTTAGCTTCCGGAATGGCGATGCGCATCGCGGCCGGTGCCGCGATGTAGGAAGCGCTGGCAAACAGGGTAGCAAGGAGTACGGAACCGCCAACCGACAGATCGAGCACATTGCCGACCACTAGACCAAGGGCGGCGCCAGTCAAAGGCATGGCGATGCCAAAACCGATCAGGAAGGCCCCCGCCTTGCGCAGGTCGCCGAGGCGGCTGGCCACCACCAGACCCATTTCGAGCAGGAAGAAGGCCAATATGCCTTTAAAGAGGTCGATGAACAACCGATCAAGCGGCTTGATCCCTTCCGGTCCGGCCAGCCAGCCGATGAGCAGGCCACCGACCAGCAACACGATGCTCTTGCCGGAAAGTACCTCCTGCAGCATCGGCCCCCAGCGCGTTTGCCCGTCGGCCTGTTGGGCTAAAATTACACCGATAAGCAATGCAGGAAACTCCAGCAGGACAAGAAAGACGACAAGATAACCCTCATAGGCGACGTCCAGCCGGCCGAGAAAGCTGGCGGCAACAGCGAAGGTAACGACACTCACCGACCCGTAATGCGCGGCGATCGAGGCTGCATCAGCACGCGGTACCCGCCCCAGGCGACGAAGCGTGGCAAAGGCAACGAGCGGTATCAGCGTAGCCGCAGCGAGAACGACGAGCGCCTGGCCAGCAAGACTGCCTAAGGGATAGCGCGCCAGTTCGATGCCACCTTTGAGGCCGATGGCGAGCAGCAGGAAGATACTCAGGGATTCGTAGAGAACCCCTGGAATCTTGAGGTCTGAACGGACAATGCCAGCCAGCAGGCCAAGCAGGAAAAACAGGATTACTGGTTCGAAAGGCATTGGCCGACCCCAGGGCAATTACGGTCAATCTGGGCGCGGAGTCGCGCCCCCGATCAGGCGAGATGGATCTCGCTCACCTTGGGCAGCGGCAGGCGATGACTGGGAATCGTGGTGTCCGAGATCTCGTAGAGCGCAATTTCCCATTGCCTGAGCGCCTGCGCTATCAGACTCGCCTCGCTGCCGGTGAGGCAGCGGTCCGCATTGACGACGTCGAGCATTGAACGCAGCGCCTTCTTTTGCAAACCCGGATCGCGGATCTCGTCGAGCAGCAGGCTGATGGTCGAGTCATCGAGTTCGAATTGACCGGAAGGCAGGCGATGCGCGCTGGTCGATAGGTCTGCGTAGTATTCGTAGAAAACCCTGTCGAAGTTTTCCGGTTCAAGACCGATTCGGCCGATGATGTCGTGGCGTTCAAGCGATTTCAATTCACTGGCGTCGATGGCGCCATCGGCCATCATGGCGATGGCGACGATGCGTGCCAGGGCTTCGGGACTGTTGGCTGGATATTGGCGCATGGTGATTCTCCTTGAGTGGATTTCGAGTTGCCC
>JAEUOH010000031.1 GCA_016790845.1 Dechloromonas sp. | reverse complement strand
AACGCGCGAAACACCGCATCCGAAACTGCGTATCGCGCGGGCGCGTGCGGTCGACGACGATTTTCTCGCCAATTTGCGCCCGTGGCTGGCGCTGGCCGGCCAGAGCGATGCAGCCGTGCGCGAAGCGCTGATGCGCTGGGTGCCCGAGTATTGCCCGGCGGCGAATATTTCCTGAATTTTCGCGGCACCCGTCGCGTACCACGAACGGTGATCTTGTGACCCACGAATTCCTCGACCTTCCTCAGCTTATTTCCGCCGCCGGCACGGTCCGTTTGCCTGGCTCCAAGAGCATTTCAAACCGCGTCCTCCTGCTGGCCGCACTCGCCGATGGCGAAACCGAAGTGCGCGACCTGCTGGCGTCGGACGATACCGAGCGCATGCTGGAAGCGCTAAAAGCCCTTGGTGTCGGGGTCAAGCATCTGGGCGGCGAAAACTGGCTGATCAAGGGTTGTGGTGGATACTTTCCCGTCAAGCAGGCCGAGTTGTTCCTCGGCAATGCCGGTACCGCTTTTCGGCCGCTGACCGCAGCGCTGGCGCTGGCCGGGGGCGACTATGTGCTGAAGGGTGTGGCCCGCATGCACGAACGGCCGATCGGCGATCTCGTCGACGGACTGCGCCAGCTTGGCGCCGACGTGACTTATCTCGGCAACGAGGGCTATCCGCCCCTGCACCTCAAGCCGGCGAATATCGTTCCCGGCGGCAGCGTCAAGGTGCGCGGCGATGTGTCGAGCCAGTTCCTGACCGGCCTGTTGATGGCCTTGCCGCTGACCGGCGAGACGGTTGCGGTCGACGTCGTCGGCGAGCTGATTTCCAAGCCTTATATCGAAATTACCCTGGCGACCATGGCGCGCTTTGGCGTTATGGTCGAGCGCGAGGGCTGGCAGCGCTTCACGGTCAAGGCCGGTAGCCGCTATGTGTCGCCGGGAGCGATCTATGTCGAGGGCGATGCGTCGTCCGCTTCGTATTTTCTGGCGCTTGGTGCCATCGGCGGCGGTCCAGTGCGCGTCGAGGGGGTCGGACGCGATTCAATCCAGGGTGATGTGAAGTTTGCCGAAGCCTTGGCGCAAATGGGTGCGCGTATCGAGATGGGGCCGAACTGGATGGAATCGCGGGCGCCGGAAAGTGGCCTGGTTGCGGTCGACCTCGATTGCAACCATATTCCCGATGCGGCAATGACGCTGGCGACGGCGGCCCTTTTCGCACAAGGTACGACCACCTTGCGCAACATCGCTTCCTGGCGCGTCAAGGAGACTGACCGCATTGCGGCGATGGCGACCGAGTTGCGCAAGCTCGGCGCATTGGTGGAAGAAGGCGAGGATTTTATCCGCGTCACCCCGGCTGCCTTGAAGCCAGCGGCGATCGATACCTACGACGACCATCGCATGGCGATGTGCTTTTCGCTGGCTGCGTTCGGAACGCCATTGCGCATCAACGACCCGAAATGCGTCGCGAAGACCTTCCCCGATTATTTCGAGCGGTTCGCTGCGGTCACCCGCGCCGCGCCGGTCATCGCCATCGACGGCCCGTCTGCTTCCGGCAAGGGAACGGTGGCGGCGCGCGTGGCGGCGGTGCTGGGCTATGCGTACCTGGATTCCGGTGCCTTGTACCGGTTGACCGCGCTCGCGGCGCAACGCGCGGGCGTCGCCTGGAACGATGAAGCCGGCGTGGCGGCGATCGCTGCCGGGCTGGATGTGTCGTTTTCCGAGAGCGACATTCGCCTTGCCGGGCAGTCGGTCGGCGAGGCCATTCGCAGCGAGGAAATCTCTTCCGGCGCGTCGCAGGTCGCGGCATTGCCAGCGGTTCGGGAGGCATTGCTGTTTCGCCAGCGGGCGTTCAACACGGCACCCGGCCTGGTCGGCGATGGCCGTGACATGGGGTCTGTCGTGTTTCCCAAGGCCACGCTTAAGGTCTTTCTTGCCGCCAGTGCCGAAGTACGGGCGAAACGGCGCTATAAGCAGTTGATCGAAAAAGGATTCTCTGCTAACCTCCCCGACCTTCTGCTTGACCTTCAGCAACGCGATGCGCGGGATTCGCAACGCAACGTGGCGCCACTCAGGCAGGAGGCCGATGCCAGATTGCTTGATACGACAGCGCTCACCATCGAAGAGGCGGTGAACCAGGTGCTGGCGTGGAGCAGGGAAGCATCGCAGTAAGGCATTGCCGGCCGACGGGCCGGCAATATGTTTTTTTAACCTAACCCGCTGTGGATTTAGCGATCCGTGGCATGAAAGTTCTCTCCGTAATGGAATCTTTTGCTCAACTGTTTGAAGAATCCCTGGCCCGCCAGGAAATGCGTCAAGGCGAAGTCATCACTGCAGAAGTGGTGCTCATCGATCACAATTTCGTCGTGGTCAATGCCGGCCTGAAATCGGAATCCTATGTTCCGCTCGAAGAATTCCTGAACGATCAGGGCGAAATCGAAGTCAAGGTGGGCGATTTCGTCCAGGTGGCTATCGAAATGCTGGAAGACGGCTACGGCGCCACGCGCCTGTCGCGCGATCGCGCCAAGCGCATCGCCGCCTGGAACTTCCTGGAAGAAGCCCTGAACAACAACACCCTGGTCACCGGTACCATCACCGGCAAGGTCAAGGGTGGTCTGACCGTCATGTCCAATGGCGTCCGCGCCTTCCTGCCGGGTTCCCTGGTCGACATGCGTCCGGTCAAGGACACCACACCGTACGAAGGCAAGACCATGGAGTTCAAGGTCATCAAGCTCGACCGCAAGCGCAACAATGTGGTCATGTCCCGCCGTGCCGTGCTCGAAGCCACCGCTGACAAGGATCGCGAAAAGCTCCTCGAGAACCTCAAGGAAGGCACCGTCGTCAAGGGTATCGTCAAGAACATCACCGACTACGGCGCATTCGTCGACCTCGGTGGCATCGATGGTCTGCTACACATCACCGATTTGGCCTGGCGCCGTGTCCGTCACCCGAGCGAAGTGCTCAATGTGGGCGACGAAGTCACCGCCAAGATCCTCAAGTTCGACGCCGAGAAGAACCGCGTCTCTCTGGGCATGAAGCAACTGGGCGACGATCCGTGGGTTGGTATTGCCCGCCGTTACCCGGCTGGTACCCGCCTGTTCGGCAAGGTCACCAACCTGACCGACTACGGCTCATTCGTTGAAATCGAACAAGGCATCGAAGGCCTGGTGCACGTTTCCGAAATGGATTGGACCAACAAGAACGTTCATCCGTCCAAGGTCGTTTCCCTGGGTGATGAAGTTGAAGTCATGATCCTCGAAATTGACGAAGAACGTCGCCGTATCTCGCTGGGCATGAAGCAGTGCAAGGCCAATCCGTGGGACGATTTCGCGATGAACCACAAGAAGGGCGACAAGGTCCGTGGTGCCATCAAGTCGATCACCGACTTCGGTATCTTCATCGGCCTGCCCGGCGGCATCGATGGTCTGGTGCATCTGTCCGACCTGTCCTGGAGCGCCTCCGGCGAGGAAGCCATCCGCAACTTCAAGAAGGGTGACGAAGTCGAGGCCCTGGTTCTCGGTATCGACGTCGAGAAGGAGCGCATTTCCCTGGGTATCAAGCAGATGGAAGGCGATCCGTACACCAACTTCATCGCAACCCATGAAAAGAACAGCATCGTGAACGCCACCGTCAAGTCGGTCGACGCGCGCGGCGCCGTGCTGACCCTGGATGGCGAAAACGAAGGCTACCTGCGTGCTTCCGAGTTCTCGCGTGATCGCATCGACGACTTGTCGCAGCACCTCAAGGTGGGCGACGTGATTGAAGCGATGATCATCAACGTCGATCGCAAGACCCGTGGCATCAACCTGTCGATCAAGGCCAAGGACAGTGCCGAGCAGCACGAAGCGATGCAGAAGCTTTCCGCTGAATCTTCCGCCGC
>JAEUOH010000024.1 GCA_016790845.1 Dechloromonas sp. | reverse complement strand
AAAGTGCTGTCCGCTGTTCGTTACGTGGACAACAAGGGCGAGCCGACTGAAGTCTATCCCTACAACCCGAACGGTTCGCCGGGTGGCCTGACGGCAGTGACCACGGCCGATGGCCGTTTCACGATCATGATGCCGCACCCGGAACGCGTCTTCCGTACCGTGCAGATGTCCTGGCACCCGGAAAACTGGGGCGAAGACAGCCCGTGGATGCGCATGTTCCGCAACGCACGGCGCTGGGTGGGGTAAGCGGGCTGCCTGAAACGAAAAAAGGAACTCCGTGGAGTTCCTTTTTTATTTTGGGTGCTGCCGGCCGCGCTTCAGGACTCCGTCAACTGGCAGACGTCGACCCATTGTCCACCGGTGACTTCGGCCAGTTGCGCCGGGGTGAGCCGTACCGCGCTGTGCACGGCGCCGGCTGCAGGCAGCACTTCGTCGAAGGCCTGCAACGAAAGATCCAGATAGATCGGCAGATCGTTGGCCAGGCCGAAAGGGCAGACGCCGCCGACCGGATGCCCGGTCAGGGCGACGACTTCCTCGGCCGGCAGCATTTTCCCTTTGCCGAGGGCGTCCTTGAACTTGCGGTTGTCGATGCGCGCATCGCCGCGTGCGACCAGCAGGATCGCCTGGCCGCCGCCGATGCGGAAGGCCAGTGTCTTGGCGATGCGGCCGGGTTCGACGCCATGCGCTTCGGCAGCCAGCGCTACGGTTGCCGTGCTGACTTCAAGTTCGATGACCGGGATGTCCAGCTGGCGCGCGGCGAAGAATTGGCGAACCGATTCGAGGCTCATTGATCCAGATAGCCCCGTAGTTTGTCGAGTTGCCCGACCAACTGATGGGAAGCTTCGTTGAGCTCCGGCAAAAGCAGGTCGGCAGAATCGCCGAGGCCGTTGTTGCTGAGATCGATGATTTCGTTGGCCAGCGTGTGAAAGCGGTCGTGAATTGCGGTGAGCTGTCCAAGGTCGGCGGATTTGCCGTCAATGTCGCCGAGTGCGTGCAAGGTGCTGGCAAGCGTGCAGCTCCGGTGTTCGGACAGCGGCATGTCGGCGTAAGCGCCGTCGGCGAAAGCGTTCAGGAACTGGCGGCGCCATTGGGTGTGCAAGCGTATGGCGCTGTCGATGTCGATACGCTTCATTTATCTGCTCTCCGGAGTGCTGGTGGCGGGCGGCGAAAGTGCCGCTGCTTGCCGAAGGACAAATTATGCCGCAGGTGCGTGCGTGGGCAAGGGGTGTTTGATCGCTTTGGGCAGCCGGCTTTCGTGTCTGCTGCGGTCGACAGCAAAAATCGGGCAAAAACCGAAGCTGAAGTAGAACGCTTTCAGTTGGTGCCGATCCGGTTGCGGCGACGCCAGCAGGCAGGGGTTTGCAGCGCGGCGACATCCGGGCCGTGGTCGTCGAAGATGGCGCGGGCGCGTTGGAGGCGAACCTGCTCGTCGTGGGAAATGCCGGCAAGCAGATCGAACCAGTGTTGAAGACGTTTCATGATGGCGACTCCTGTAGGTTGCGGGTAACTGTATTAATGAACAGTAGTTGGCGTTCGGTTGCAGAATAATCGATAGCTGTATGAATGTACAGTATTCAGGAAAATTTTTTTCCGGGGTAGGCTTGGATGGTCGATCCAGCACGAAAGGCTCTCCATGTCGCGCGCCAAGTCAGTTTGGATTCCTCCTGCCGGTACCGTGGCAACTTATCTGGGCAGAAACCGGAAACTGTCGCGCACGGTGCGGGTGGTCGCCGAAGCGTCGGCGGGTCGGCTGGTGGTCGAGGCGATCGGCAGGCGGGGCGCGCCGGTTCGCATCACGATCAAGCAGGAAAATCTAAAGCCGTTGCAGCCAGGCCTGTTCGACTAGGCGGTGCAGGATTGTCCTGAAAAGACGGTATTTGCCGCGGAGTGGGGGAGATGACCGATTTGCTCGTTCCGACTGAATTGCTGACCGGCATTGCCGAGATGGATGGTCAGCACGATCACCTGTTCAACAGCATGTTGCAGGTCAAGAATGCCTTGTTGTCCGTTTCCGATGTGGACGAAGCGGGCCTGACGCTACTGGCCCAATTGCTCGAGGAGTTGCTGGAGCATTTTGCCTGGGAGCAGGAGGCGGCGCGGGCGAACGGCATCCCGTTCGAGCATCATGCCCGGGAGCACGCCCGCATCGCGGCATTCGTCCGTGGCAAGATTCCTGAACTCCGCAATGGCCGCTGTAATGTGCCGGCGCTGATGGTTTACATGGAGCGCAGTTTCGAGTCGCACGTCGCACATTTCGACCTGGGGCTGGGTACGGCCCTGCGCGCTGCAGCCCAGGCGCGGCGAACAGGCTAGTCGCGGCGCAGCTCAGGGAAACGACATCACCGGGTCGGAGGGGGGCCACAGCGACTGGCGCAGGCTCGTCAGATGCTGGGAGAAGCCCGGGCGATGCTCGGGCATGCCGATCCGGATGCTGCCGTCACCGATGCACTCGATCAAGGCCAGGCCTTTGCCAAGCAATATGTGGCTTTCGCCAGCTTTCAGGAAAACATCGGCAGCCTGGCCGGACAGCGTGATCCAGACGATGCCGGAAGTGCATTCGACGCGCAATCCGCGCGCCTCGCGCAGGCTGAGTGGCTGGTTTTCGGTGAGACGGATTTCACCGGAACTGACGTCGATTCGCATGGCGCTCTCCCGTATTCGTTGTGTGAGAAAGCATAAATCCGCGCCGATGAGTGATACAGTAGCAATTAAATTTAATTGTGATCAATACAGTTTTGCCTTGAGCAAACTGTGCCGGTCAAGTCAACGGGGAACTGTATTGGTTGGGCGATGACTGCGGATTTGTTGCTTTACGAAAAGCTCGCGGCCGACCTGGCCGGAATGATTGCCGGCGGCACCTTGCGCCACGGCGATCGCCTGCCCTCGGTCAGGCGGCTCTCGCAGGAGCGCCGCCTGTCGGTGTCGACGGTGGTGCAGGCCTTGCGCCAGCTCGAAGATCGCGGCCTGGTCGAAGCGCGGCCGCAATCCGGTTATTTCGTGCGGCGCGCGCCCATCGCTCGGGCCGAGCCGGCGCAACGCGAGACGCCGGAGGCGGCGGTGCCGGTCGATGTCACGCAACGCCTGGTGCGCGTGCTGCAGGCCGGCATGAAGCCGGGCGTGGCGCCGCTGGCGGCCGCGCTGCCGTCGCCTTCGCTGCTCCCGGTTGCGGCCTTGCACCGCCTCTACGCCGGTGTCGCGCGGCGCCACCCGAAGCTGCTCGAAGGCGGTAGCCACATCAACATGGACGAACCGGCGCTGGTGCGCCAGATGGTGCGTCGTTCGCTGGCATGGGGCGGGCCGCTGGCCGGCGACGAGATTGTCATCACCAATTCGTGCACCGAGGCGCTCGGCCTTTGCCTGCGCGCGGTGACCCGGCCGGGCGACACGGTTGCCGTCGAATCGCCGGCCTATTACCTGATGCTGCAGTTGCTGGAAACGCTGGGGCTGAAGGCGCTGGAAATCCCGACCGACCCGCGTACCGGGGTTTCGGTCGAGGCGCTCGACCTGGCCACGCGTGATGGCCGGGTGGCGGCCTGCCTGCTGGTGCCGAACGCCAGCAATCCGCTCGGTAGCGTGATGCCCGACGAGAAAAAGCGCCTTCTGGCGACGTTGACCGCAGCCAGGGGGGTTGCGGTGATCGAGGACGACATCTACGGCGACCTGCACTTCGGCAGCCAGCGGCCGTGGCCGATCAAGGCCTTCGATACGGCCGGCAACGTTCTGCTTTGTTCGTCGTTTTCCAAGAGTCTGTCGCCGTCGCTGCGTATCGGCTTCGTGGCCGCCGGGCGCTACCGGCCGGCGCTGGCGCTGCAGAAAACGATCACCAGCGGCGGCACCAATCCGCTGACCCAGCATGTGCTTGCCGAATATCTCGAATCGGGTGCCTACGAACGCCACCTGCGCGGGTTGCGGCGAAACTATGAGGACCAGGTCGAGCGCATGCGCCAGGCCTTGATCCGTCATTTTCCGGCGGAAACGCGGATGACCCAGCCGCAGGGCGGCTATGTGCTGTGGGTCGAGTTGCCGGAAGATGTCGATACCACCGCGCTACACGAAGTCGCCGTCGCCAGGGGTCTGGCCTTCGTGCCGGGCGAACTGTTCTCGGCCAGCGGCATGTACCGCAACTGCCTGCGCCTGAACTGCGGCAACCCGCACACACCCGAGATCGACGATGCGGTGCGCCGATTGGGGCAACTGATCGCCGCATAGCGGGTCACACCTCCCCGATCAAATATGGGGTCGCGAAACTACGGTATCATTAGCGTTTTTGGCGAATCCGCATTCGCCGTTTTGAACGTGTCTGAAGGGTAGTTCATCTCATGTTTGATGCAGTTCGCAACAATAAAAGGATCGTCCAGCTCTTTCTGGCGCTGATTACGCTGCCGTTCGCCTTCTTCGGCGTCGAATCCTACGTGCGCAGCGTCGGCACCGGCGACGACGTGGCCCGGGTCGGCGATGTCAAGATCACCCAGCAGCAATACCAGCAGACACTTCGCGAGCAGCAGGAACGTCTGCGGACGCAGTTGGGCGGGCAGTTCGATCCCAAGCTGCTGGACACGCCGCAGGCGCGCCAGGCGATTCTTGACGATCTCATCGACCAGCAACTGCTGTTGATCGAGACCGGCAAGCGCAAGATGTTCGCCAGTGACCAGGCGATTCGCGCCGCCATCGGCGGTATCGAAGCCTTCAAGGTCGACGGCAAGTTTTCGCCGGAGCGCTACGAAAGCCTGCTGAAAGCCCAAGGCATGACGCCGGCCAGTTTCGAGGCACGTCTGCGCCAGGATCTGACGCTGCAGCAGCTGGCCGCCGGCATTGGGCAGTCAAGCCTGATGGCGCGCACGGTCAGCGACCGCATCCTGGCCATGCAGACGGAAAAGCGCGACGTCCAGGAATATCGCATCGGCGTCGACACCTTCCTCGATAAGGTCAAACTGGACGATGGTGCGGCTAAGAAGTTCTATGACGAAAACAGCCGGCAGTTCGAAGTGCCGGAACAGGCCAGGGCCGAATTCGTCGTGCTCTCGATGGAGACCATCGGCGGCCAGCTGACCGTCAGCGATGCCGAAATCAAGGCCTGGTACGACGGCCACAAGGACCGCTTCCAGCAGCCGGAAGAACGGCGCGCCAGCCACATCCTGATCGCCTCGGAAAAAATCGGCAAGGACAAGGCGCGGGCCAAGGCGGAAGAACTGCTGAAGGAAATCCAGAAAAACCCGGCGGCCTTCGCCGATCTCGCGAAGAAGAATTCCGACGATCCGGGTTCCGCCGCCAAGGGGGGCGACCTCGGCTACTTCGGGCGCGGCATGATGGTCAAGCCGTTCGAGGACGCGACTTTCTCGCTGAAGGACGGCGAGATTTCCGGCATCGTCGAATCGGATTTCGGTTTTCACATCATCAAGGTGACCGGCATCCATCCCGCCAAGGAAAAGCCGCTGGCCGACGTGCGCGGCGAAATCGAAAGCGAATTGAAGAAGGCTGGCGCCTCACGCAAGTTTGCCGAAGCGGCGGAAGCGTTCAGCAACATGGTCTATGAGCAGTCCGACAGCCTTAAGCCGGCCGCCGACAAGTTCGGCCTGGCGATCAAGCAGTCCGACTGGCTGGGGCGTCAGGCCAATCCGGCGAGCGGCCCGCTGGGTAACGAAAAGCTGCTGGTGGCCTTGTTCGGGGAGGATTCGATCAAGAACCGGCGCAATACCGAAGCGGTCGAAATCGCGCCAAACACACTGGTCGCGGCGCGCATCGTCGACTACAAGCCGGCGTCGCTGCAACCCTTCGAGAATGTGAAAGTCGCCATCGAAACGATGCTCCGGCGCAAGGAAGCGCAGGCGCTGGCCAGAAAGGATGGCGAAGCCCGCCTGGAAGCCCTCAAGAAGGGCGAAGACAAGCTGGCCTGGGGGCCGGTCAAGCGCGTTTCCCGTATCGACCACGCGGCGCTGCCGCCGGTTGCAGTGCCTGCGGTATTTCGCATGGAAACCAGCAAGCTGCCGGCATTCACCGGTGTCGAACTGCCGGGTAACGGCTACGCGCTGTTCCGCCTGAACAAAGTGGAAGCCGGTGAAGCGCTCGACGATGCACGCAAGCAGGCCCTGCTTGGCCAGCTCGGGTCGCTGGGTACGCAGGAGGACGTGCAGGGCTACCTCGCCGCGTTGCGCAGCCGCTACAAGGTGGAAATCAACAAGGCGGCGCTGGAAGCCAAGGACAAGTAAGCGGCAAGCGGGCGGGCCGGCAACGGCTTGCCCGGCGCTACGTAAGACAAAACGCCGACCGGAATTTCCGGTCGGCGTTTTCATTTTCGTGCCTTTTCGCGGGTCGACCGCAACAGGCCAATCAGGCGGGGAGCGGGTCGGCGTTGCCTAGCGCAGTGGTGTTCATGCCGCCATCGACGTACATGATCTCGCCGGTGATGCCGCTGGCCAGGTCGGACAGCATGAAGGCGGCGGCGTTGCCGACTTCCTCGATGGTGACGTTGCGGCGCAGCGGGGCATGGTGCGCGTTATACGCGAGCAACTTGCCGAAATTGCCGATGCCGGAAGCGGCCAACGTCTTGATCGGGCCGGCCGAGATGGCATTGGCGCGGATGCCCTCGGGGCCGAGCGAGAAGGCCAGGTAGCGGGTGGCCGCTTCAAGGCTGGCCTTGGCCAGGCCCATGGTGTTGTAGTTGGGCATGGTGCGCTCGGCGCCCAGGTAGGAGAGGGCGAGCAATGAGGCTTTGCGGCCCTGCATCATCGGGCGGGCGCCCTTGGCCAGCGCGGCATAGCTGTAGGAAGAGATGTCGTGGGCGATACGGAAGGCTTCACGCGAAATGCCGTTCAGGAAGTCGCCCTCGATGGCTTCGGTCGGTGCGTATGCAATGGAATGCACGAGGCCGTCGAGGCCATCCCAGCGCTTGCCGAGTTCGACGAACAGGGCGTCGATCTGTTCGTCGCTGCTGACATCGAGCGGGATGGTGATGTCGCTACCGAATTCGGCAGCGAACTTCTTGATGCGGTCTTCGAAACGCTCGGACTGATAGGTGAAGGCAAGTTGCGCGCCTTCACGGTGACAGGCCTTGGCGATGCCGTAGGCGATGGAATGCTTGGACAGCAGCCCGGTAATCAGAATTTTCTTGTCGGCGAGAAAGCCCATTTGATGTTCTCCCTAAGGGGTTTAGCCGCAAGATTATAAATCATCACATGTTCGGATAGGTCGGTCCTTCGCCGCCCTGCGGCGTCACCCAGTTGATATTTTGCGTCGGATCCTTGATGTCGCAGGTCTTGCAGTGCACGCAGTTCTGCGCGTTGATCTGCAGGCGCGGGTTATTGCCCTGTTCGTCGCGCAGAATCTCATAGACGCCGGCCGGGCAGAAGCGCTGTTCCGGTGCGTCGTACTTCGCCAGGTTGACCGCGACCGGCACCGCCATATCCTTCAGTTGCAGGTGGCAGGGCTGGTCTTCCTCATGGTTGGTACTTGACAGGAAAACCGAGGACAGGCGGTCGAAGGTGATCACGCCATCCGGCTTGGGGTAGGCGATGGGGGCGCATTCGGCGGCCGGTTTCAGCTTGGCGTGGTCGGGCGTCCTGTTGTGCAACGTCCACGGTGCCTTGCCGCCGAACACAATCTGATCGATGCCGAACATCAACGAGCCGAGTTTCAACCCCTTGTTCATCCACGGCTTGAAGTTACGTGATTTATGAAGTTCGTCGTATAGCCAGCTGTTTTTGAAGGACTCTTGATAAGCGGTTAACTCGTCGTGCTGGCGCTCTCCGGTCACTGCGTCGAAGCAGGCTTCGGCCGCCAGACTCCCCGACTTGATGGCGCAGTGGGAGCCCTTGATGCGCGCCGCATTGAGGAAGCCGGCATCGTCACCGACCAGCACGCCACCGGGGAAAGTCAATTTTGGCAACGATTGCAGGCCGCCGGCGGTGAGGGCACGCGCGCCGTAGGCGATACGCTTTCCGCCTTCCAGGAATTTGCGGATTTCCGGGTGTGTCTTGAAGCGCTGGAATTCCTCGTAGGGCGACAGGTGCGGGTTGCTGTAACCGAGGCCGACGACAAAGCCGATGGCGACCTGGTTGTTTTCCAGGTGATAGAGAAAACCGCCGCCGTAGGTGTCGGGCTCCATCGGCCAGCCGCCGCTATGGATGACGAGGCCGAGCTGGTGGTTTTCCGGCGCGATCTCCCACAGTTCCTTGAGGCCGATGCCGTAGGTTTGCGGGTCGACGCCGTCGCGCAGATTGAATTGCGCTTCGAGCTGTTTGCCGAGATGGCCGCGGCAGCCTTCGGCGAAGAAGGTGTATTTGCCCAGCAACTCCATGCCGACCTGGAAATTCGGACCTTCGGAGCCGTCGTGCAGGCGGCCCATGTCGCCGGTGGCAACGCCCTTGACCGCACCATTTTCGTTGAACAGCACTTCGGCACCGGCGAAACCGGGGTAGATTTCGACGCCCAGCGCTTCAGCCTGTTCGCCCAGCCAGCGGCAGACATTGCCGAGCGAAATGACATAGTTGCCTTCGTTATGGAAGCAGCCGGGCAGCAGGCTGTTCGGCACCTTGGTCGCGCCGTTTTCGGACAGGATGAAAAAACGGTCTTCCGAAACCGGCGCATTGAGCGGGGCGCCATCCTCTTTCCAGTTGGGGAGCAGTTCGTTCAGGGCGCGCGGATCCATCACTGCACCGGACAGGATATGGGCACCGATTTCAGCGCCTTTCTCGATCAGGCAGACCGAGATTTCGGTGTTTTTCTCCGCCGCCAGTTGCTTCAGGCGAATCGCCGATGCCAGGCCGGCCGGGCCGCCACCGACAATGACGACGTCGAATTCCATTGCTTCGCGTTGCATGGTGTCTCCTCTTTATGATTTATTGTGACGCTTATAACAATACGGTACAGTATGGAAACGCTTAGATCAACCCCTCAGGACATAAGAATATGGAACACCGTAAAAAACTCATCCATGTAACGACAATGCCGATTCGTTGGGGCGACATGGACGCCTACGGCCATGTAAACAATACCGTTTATTTCCGCTTCATGGAGCAGGCGCGCGTCGAGTGGATCGAGGCGCTCGAGGTGCCGGTCCGCCCCGGGGGCGCCGGGCCGGTGATCGTCAATGCCAGCTGCACCTTCCTGATCCCGATGAATTACCCCGGCGTGGTCGAAGTGCGCACCTATGCCGGTCATCCGGGCCGTTCCAGCGTGCCGACCCATGTCGAAATGCGCATCGTCGGCGACGAGCGCATTTATGCCGAAGGTGCGGCCAAGGTGGTGTGGATGGATACGCAGACCGGAAAATCGGTGCCTTTGCCGGATCACGTGCGCGCGCTGATCGAAGCGGAGTAAACTCGCAGCCCATCACGTTGCCGCTCCGGAACCTCATGGGCCAAAGAAAAACCTGGGAAAAACTGCTGTCCGCCGACCGGCCGGGCGCCGGAAAGGCACCGGGGAACCCCGAACGCACGGCGTTCCAGCAGGACTACGACCGCATCGTCTTCACCTCCGCCTTCCGGCGCATGAAGGACAAGACGCAGGTTTTCCCGCTTTCCAAAAGCGATTATGTGCGTACCCGGCTGACGCACAGCCTGGAGGCCAGTTGCGTCGGCCGCTCGCTGGGCGCTGTGGTCGGCCGCGAGATCATCGCCCGCCACGGCCTGCGCGATGTCGAATCGGGGGATTTCGGCGCTATCGTCGCCGCTGCCTGCCTGGCGCACGACATCGGCAATCCGCCCTTTGGCCACGCCGGCGAGGATGCCATTCGGGAATGGTTCCGCACTTCCGGCCTGCTCGACCGCCATCCCTTCACGCCGGCCCAGCGTGCCGACTTCGAGCGTTACGAAGGCAACGCGCAGGGCTTCCGCATCCTTACCCGCTTGCAGAATCCGGCCAACCCGGGCTTGCAATTGACTAGTGCCGTGCTGGCGACCTTCACCAAATACCCGCGTCCTTCGCATCTTGCGGCCGAGCTTGACGGCAAGAGCGGCAAGAAATTCGGCTTTTTCCAGCAGGATGCCGAGGCGTTTTGGCGTGTGGCGCGGTCGACCGGCCTGATCGAGCGAATTCCGGGAACGGCCTGGCGCCGTCATCCATTGGCTTTTCTGGTCGAAGTGGCCGACGATACCTGCTACCTGATCGTCGATCTCGAAGATGCAGCCCGCTTGGGCTTTGTACCCTACAAGGATGCCGAGTGCCTGCTTGGCGAGTTGGCCGGCAATGCCGTCAGCGGCCGCCGTCTCGAACGCCTGCACGACCCCAAGGAGCGTCTCGAATACCTGCGCGCCAAGGCTATCGGCCGCCTGC
>JAEUOH010000009.1 GCA_016790845.1 Dechloromonas sp. | reverse complement strand
AAGCTCGGCTGCACGGTAATCCCGATGTCCGGCGGACAGACCGAGAAGCAGGTCCAGCTGATTTGCGACTTCAAACCTGACATCATCATGGTCACCCCGTCGTACATGCTCAACATCGCCGACGAATTCCGCCGCCAGGGCATCGACCCAAAGAGCACCAACTTGCGCATCGGCATCCATGGCGCCGAGCCGTGGACCGACGCCATGCGCAAGGAAATCGAGAGCGCCTTCGGCATCGACGCGATCGACATCTATGGCCTCTCGGAAGTGATCGGCCCCGGCGTCGCCAACGAATGCGCCGAAACCAAGGACGGCCCGGTGATCTGGGAAGACCATTTCTACCCGGAGATCATCGACCCCAATACCGGCGAGGTGCTACCGGAAGGCAGCCAGGGCGAACTGGTGTTCACCTCGCTGACCAAGGAAGCGATGCCGGTCATCCGCTACCGCACGCGCGACCTGACCCGCCTGCTGCCGCCGACCGCCCGCGCGATGCGCCGCATCGGCAAAATCACAGGCCGCTCCGACGACATGCTGATCATCCGCGGCGTCAACGTCTTCCCGTCGCAGATCGAGGAACTGATCCTCAAACAACCGAAGCTGTCGCCGCATTACGTGCTGGAAGTCAGCCGCGACGGCCATCTCGACTCGCTTAAGGTCGATGTCGAACTGAAGCCCGACTTCGCCTTCGCCAGTGCCGCCGAGAAGGAGTTCGTGGCGCACGACCTGCAGCATCACATCAAGTCCTACATCGGCATTTCGGCGCGCATCGACATCGTCGAGATCGGGGGTATCGAACGCTCGATCGGCAAGGCGAAACGCGTCATCGACAAGCGTCCGAGGTAGGCCTCAAACGATTCGGGCGCGCAATGTAACGACGCCATCCACGCCCGCCTCCAGCACGTCGCCGCGCAACAGCGGCCCGACCCCGGCCGGCGTCCCGGTGTAGATCAGGTCGCCGGCCTCCAGCTGCACCATGGTGGAGAGGTTGGCGATGATGTCCGCCACCTTCCAGCTCATCGCCGCCAGATCGCCGTCCTGGCGGGTTTGGCCATTGACTGTCAGCCAGATACGGCCACCGGCTGGATGCCCAACCTGGGCCACCGGCTGGATGACGCCGGCGACCGCCGACTGGTCGAAGCCCTTGCCCATGTCCCACGGGTGGCCTTTTTCCTTGGCTTTCGCCTGAATGTCGCGGCGCGTCAGGTCGAGGCCAACGGTGTAACCGAAAATGAGGTCTTTTGCACGGTCGACCGCAACAGCCGCACCGCCGGCACCGAGCGCGACCACCAGCTCGACTTCGTGGTGCAGGTTGTTGGTCAGTGGCGGATAGGCGATGGCCAGCTCGCCGGCGCCGCTGACTACCGCATCGCCCGGCTTCATGAAGAAAAAAGGCGGCTCGCGCCCTTCGGCCTGGGCCAGCGCGCCCATCTCCCGGGCATGATCGGCGTAATTGCGCCCAACGCAATAGACCCGGCGCGCGGGAAACAAGGCGTTGCTGCCGGCAATCGGCAGCGCTGCAGGAAGTTGAGGGGAAAATACGAATGCCATGACAACCCATCTCCGAACAAGTGAATTGTCGGCTAGTGTGCAATAGTTCCTGACCCCGCTACCAGCCAACTGTTAAAATTTGACCATGGAATATCGACTTCGGGGCGGGGGGATAGACATCGTGAGCACCAGATCAATTCGCTTGAGCGCCCTCAGCGTGGCCTTGCTGTCGGCGAGCCAGGGATGGGCCATCGGCTTTGGCGACATCATCCTTCACTCGCGCATCGGGGAACCCTTGCGGGCCGAAGTGCCGATCACCGCCGACGCCAGCGAACGCCTCGAAGCCACCTGCTTCACCCTGGCGCCAATGAACGGCTCCGACCTGCCGGTCATTTCCAACGCCAAAACCAGGCTGGTGCGCGAAGGCGACAATTACCGGCTGCACCTCACCGGCAGCAAGCCGATCTCGGAACCGATTTTCCTGGTCGGCCTGCGCGCCGGTTGCGGCATCGATCTGCAGCGCGATTTCGTACTGATGCCAGCCGAGCCGCTGGTACTTGCCGCGCAGTCGTCCGCCGGCAACGGCGCTCCTGCGGCAGCGGTGCCAACCCGTAGTCAGCGCGGCGGCGTCCAGGAAATGCGCGCCAGCGAAGGTGACACGCTGGAAAGCATTGCCGAAACGCTGGTTCCCGACAATCTGGCCCGTCAGCGCCGGATGCTGGCCGCGCTCAAGCGTGCCAACCCGCAGCTGAGCGGCCGTCCGGCGCTCCCCGACGGCACCTTGGTGGCCATTCCCGACGTCAAGCAACGAGTATCCGCCGAGCGCGACAGCTTGCCGACGCAGCAGGAAAGGTCCGCCAGCCCGCCACCACCTCCACCGCCCCCGAAAGTTTCCAAGCCGGCTGCAGCACCCAAGCCGACTGGCGGCGATCGCGTCCTGCTCGGTGCTCCGCCGGAGGACGTCAAGCCGGGTGAAAAGGCCGTCCCGCCCAAGGCCAGCAAGGAAGAATTCGACGCGCGCATGGCCCGGATGGAAGAAACCATCAAGCTGCTCAACACGCAAATCGAAGCACTCGACAAGGCCCTGGCGCTGACCGCCGAAACCCTGGCGCTGCGGCAGAAACTGCAGGCCGCCGAGGCCGCGACGGGAACGCTGCCCGCCCCGGTCGCCAAACCACTCGAGCCGCCCCCGCCGCCAGCCAACGACAGCAACTGGCTTGAAATCCTGCTCAGCGCGCTGGCCGGCGGTCTCGTCGCGGGCGGGTTCGCCCATCTGCTCAGCCGCCGCCGCGAACAGCGCATGGCCCCCAGCCAGCCGCTGGCCATGCCCCGCGAGCCGGTGGTCAAGCGTGAATTCACCGAGGTCAAGGCAGCCGCAGCAGGCAGCGCTTCATCCAGCACCATACCGGAACCCGTCGATATCGCGCCCGAGGTGTTTTCGCGGGCGCCGGAAGACATAAAACAGATCAATGTCGAATTCAACCACGATGAAAGCGCCATCGCGTTGGCCGAGATCATGCTCTCCTTCGGCCGCCCGCAGGGTGCGACCGAAACGCTGGCCCGGCATATAGACGAAACCGCCTCCGACAATCCGCGGCCCTGGTTGATGCTCCTCGACCTCTACCAGCGAAGCGGACTGAAGGACGACTACATGCGCCTGTTGCCGGCCATGCGGAGCAAATTCAACGTGCAGCCGCCATCGTGGGAAGAACTTCGCGTTCCGGTGTCGGGCCTCAAGTCGCTGGAAGACTACCAGCACATCATCGCCAGGATCACCGCCACCTGGGGCAGCCAGGAAGGCATGGACTATCTGTACGAACTGGTTCACGACAACCGCGATGGTCAGCGTAGCGGCTTCCCGCTCGAAGTGGTCGAGGAAATCGTCCTGCTGCTGCTCGTGCTTGAAGCCGGGTACGGACTCCAGCGCAAGCGCTAAGCCCGACTAGACCGGGTTATCGACATCGACAAACTCGCAGTGCAGGCCGCACTGTGCGCTCAGGTGCGCGGCAAGTGCCGCCACGCCGTAGCGCTCGGTCGCATGATGTCCGCACGCCAAATAGGCGATGCCGCTCTCGCGTGCCAGATGCACCGTCTGCTCCGAGATTTCGCCTGAAATGAAGGCGTCCACTCCAAGGGCGATGGCCTGCTCGAAATAGCCTTGCGCGCCGCCGGTGCACCAGCCGAGCCGGCTGATCGGACGTTGCGGGTCACCGATCAGCATGGGTGTTCTCGCCAGGCCGCCAGCGACTTGCCCGGCCAGCGCACCGGCCGTCGTCGCTGCGCCGACCCGCCCAAGCCAGGCAATGTCCTGCTCGCCAAAACGCCCGTCGGCCTGCCAACCCAGACGACTGGCCAGTTGCGCGTTGTTGCCCAGTTCCGGGTGCGCATCCAGCGGCAGGTGATAGGCAAACAGGTTGATGTCGTGCTCGAGCAGGGTTTTCAGGCGGTTACGACGGATGCCGGTCACCCGGCCGTCCTCGCCTTTCCAGAAATAGCCGTGATGCACCAGCACGGCATCGGCACCACGCGCCACCGCCGCATCGAGCAAGACCTGGCTGGCGGTGACGCCGGCGACGACGCGCGTCACCTCGGCGCGTCCTTCCACTTGCAGTCCGTTTGGGCAATAATCCCTGAACTTCGCGGGTTGCAGCAGCCCATCCAGATAGCTCACCAATTCTTCACGTTTCATCGACACGGTCTTTCATGCGCAGGTTGTGGCTGATTTTTGCACAAACGGTAACGGTTGCGGTCGCGTTTCTGTTCGTACTGCAGACGCTCAAGCCGGAATGGCTGCCCACCCGCCCTGTCGCCCCGGTCACGCTGCAACAGGCTCCGGCGACCACTACCGACGACGAGCCGAAGACCAGCGGATCGTATCGCGACGCAGCGCGCACCGCCCTCCCTGCCGTCGTGCATATCTACACCACGCAACAGGTCAAAACCAAGCGTCATCCGCTGCTCGACGATCCGGTCTTTCGCCATTTCTTCGGCGACCGCCCGGAAGGCCAGCCCCAGCAGAACCTTGGCCTCGGCTCCGGCGTCCTGGTCAGCAACGACGGCTACATCCTGACCAACTTCCATGTGGTCGAAGCAGCCAAGGACATTCAGGTTTCGCTCAACGACGGGCACACCTACAAGGCCAAGGTCATCGGCAGCGATCCGGAATCGGATCTGGCGGTGCTGCAGATCAAGGCTGACAAACTGCCGGCGATCACTTTCGGCCAGATGGAAACCTTGCGCGTCGGCGATGTCGTGCTGGCCATCGGCAATCCGTTCGGCGTTGGCCAGACGGTGACCATGGGCATCGTTTCGGCGCTTGGCCGCTCGCATCTCGGCATCAATACCTTCGAGAATTTCATCCAGACCGACGCCGCGATCAATCCAGGCAACTCGGGCGGCGCGCTGGTCGACGTCAACGGCAATCTGGTCGGCATCAACACCGCCATCTACTCGCGAACCGGCGGCTCACTCGGGATCGGCTTCGCCATTCCGGTGTCAAGCGCCAAGAACATCATGGAGCAGATAATTCAGCATGGTTCGGTGACACGTGGCTGGATCGGCGTCGAGGCCCAGGAAATCACGCCCGAGCTGGCCGAATCCTTCGGTCTGCCGAACAATGACGGTACGCTGATTGCCGGCGTCGTGCGCGGCAGCCCGGCGGACGCCGCCGGCGTCCGCCCCGGGGATGTGCTATTGAGCGTCAGCGGCAAGCCGGTTACGGACCCGCAGGTCATGCTCGACCTGATCGCCTCGCTCAAGCCCGAGGAGCGCGCGGCACTCCGCCTGCGCCGCGACAAGAGCGTTCTCGAAGTGCAGGTCAAGATCGGCAAGCGCCCGGCCATGCGTGTAGAAGAGGAGTAAGCCATGTGCCAGCTGCTCGGCATGAACTGCAATGTTCCGACCGACATCTGCTTTTCCTTCACCGGCTTCCAGGCGCGCGGCGGCGCCACCGACGTGCATTCCGACGGCTGGGGCATTGCTTTCTTCGAGGGGCGCGGTACCCGCGTCTTTCTCGAACCCAAGCCGTCCTGCACCTCGCCGCTCGCCGAGCTGGTACGCCAGTATCCGATCCACTCGAAGAATGTCATCGCCCACATCCGCAAGGCGACGCAAGGCGCGGTCGGGCTCGAGAACACGCATCCGTTCATGCGGGAGCTATGGGGCCGTTACTGGATTTTCGCCCATAACGGCAACCTGCTCGAATTCGCGCCGGAACTCGATGGCTACTATATTCCGGTCGGCGTCACCGACAGCGAACGCGCCTTCTGCTGGCTGCTCCAGAAACTGCGGCGACGCTTTGGCAGCACACCGCCAGCGGTGGCCGAGCTGTTTGCGGCAGTCCACGAACTGACGCTGGAGATCGCCCGCCACGGCGAATTCAACTTCCTGCTGTCGAACGGCGACTGGTTGTTCGCCCACGCCTCGACCAAGCTCGCGTACATTGTCCGCCAGGCGCCTTTCACCCAGGCCCACCTCAAGGATCAGGACGTCACCGTCGATTTCACTGAAATGACCACGCCCGAAGATCGTGTGGCGGTGATTGCCACCCTGCCGCTGACCGACAACGAAACATGGACGGTGATGCCGGCGGGAACGCTATGGTGGTTTGCGGAAGGCGCCGCGGTATCCATGCGTGAAACCATACCCGGCCCGGTGAAGCCACCGGCACGCTGAGGCGGCGCGGCTACTTGCCGATTCTGCGGAAAATTTCTTCGGTACGATCCAGTTCGGCGTCCATCTCGGCGTCCATTTTTGCCTGTTTTTCGGGGTCGACCGCAACCGGCAAGGTTTCCGCCACCGGCCGCGACACCAGCCGCGCGGCCAGGATGCCGAGTTCGTAAAGGAGGCACATCGGAATCGCCAGCGCCAGCTGCGAAACGACATCCGGCGGCGTCACCACGGCGGCAACGACGAAGGCGCCAACGATGAAATAGGAACGCCATTCCTTCAGTTTCTCGACGGTCACGACGCCCATCTTGACCAGGATCACCAACGCCACCGGCACCTGGAAAGCGATGCCGAAAGCCAGGAACATCGTCATCACGAAGGACAGGTAGGCCTCGATATCCGGCGCCGGCGTGATGCTCTTGGGCGCAAAACTGGTGATGAAACTGAACACCTGGCCGAAAACGAAGAAATAACAGAAGGACATGCCGAGCATGAACAGGAGGGAACTGCAGACGATCAGCGGAATGCCCAGCCGCTTCTCGTGCGCGTACAGGCCCGGCGCGATGAAGGCCCACGCCTGATAGAGGATGAACGGCAGCGCCAGTACGAAGGCGACCATGGCCGTCACCTTGAGCGGCACCATGAACGGCGTGATGACCCCGATGGCGACCATCTTGGTTCCCTCGGGCAGCGCGGCGGTCAACGGCGCGGCGAGAATGTCGTAGATGGCGCCCGGCCCCGGATAGATGCACAGGATACCGAGCACCACGCCCACCGCGACCAGACTGCGCAGCAAGCGGTCACGCAACTCGACGAGATGCGAGATGAACGACTCTTC
>JAEUOH010000230.1 GCA_016790845.1 Dechloromonas sp. | reverse complement strand
CCCTGTACCACCACCAAGGAAATCGCCCAGGTCGGTTCGATCTCCGCCAACTCCGATTCCGACATCGGCGAAATCATCGCCAACGCCATGGAAAAGGTCGGCAAGGAAGGCGTCATCACCGTTGAAGACGGCAAGTCCCTGGCCAACGAACTCGACGTCGTCGAAGGCATGCAGTTCGACCGCGGCTACCTGTCGCCGTACTTCATCAACAACGGCGACAAGCAGCAAGCTCTGCTCGAAAACCCGTTCGTCCTGCTCTTCGACAAGAAGATCTCCAACATCCGCGACCTGCTGCCGATTCTGGAACAAGTTGCCAAGGCCGGCCGTCCGCTACTGATCATCGCCGAAGATGTCGATGGCGAAGCGCTGGCAACCCTGGTCGTCAACAACATCCGCGGCATCCTGAAGACCGTCGCCGTCAAGGCCCCGGGCTTTGGTGACCGTCGCAAGGCCATGCTGGAAGACATCGCCATCCTGACCGGCGGTACCGTGATCGCCGAAGAAACCGGCCTGACGCTGGAAAAGGCTGTCCTGAAGGATCTGGGCCAGGCCAAGCGCATCGAAGTCGCCAAGGAAAACACCACGATCATCGACGGCGCCGGCGAAGCTGCTGCCATCGAAGCCCGCGTCAAGCAGATCCGTATCCAGATCGAAGAAGCCACTTCCGATTACGACAAGGAAAAGCTCCAGGAGCGTGTTGCCAAGCTGGCTGGCGGTGTGGCCGTCATCAAGGTTGGCGCCGCGACCGAAGTCGAAATGAAGGAAAAGAAGGCCCGCGTTGAAGATGCGCTGCATGCTACCCGCGCTGCCGTGGAAGAAGGTATCGTCGCCGGTGGCGGCGTTGCCCTGATCCGTGCCCGCGCTGCCATCGCCAAGCTGAAGGGCGACAACCACGACCAGGACGCCGGTATCAAGATCGTGCTGCGCGCCATGGAACAGCCGCTGCGTGAAATTGTCGCCAACGCCGGTGACGAGCCGTCCGTCGTCGTCGACAAGGTCCAGCGTGGCAAGGGTAACTACGGTTACAACGCCTCCACCGGCGAGTACGGCGACATGGTCGAAATGGGCGTTCTCGACCCGACCAAGGTGACACGCACCGCACTGCAGAACGCCGCTTCCGTGGCCGGCCTGATGCTGACCACCGAGTGCATGGTTGCCGAACTGGCCGAAGACAAGCCGGCCGGCGGCGGCATGCCCGATATGGGTGGCATGGGTGGCATGGGCGGCATGGGCGGCATGGGCATGTAATTGCCGATCCGGCTTTCCAGCCTGTCAAAAGCCCCGCTTCGTACGGGGCTTTTTTATTGCAGATCAAGGAAACACTTACGACTTTTGTAACGGTCTGTAAGCTGCTTGTAAGACGCTGTGCCTAAATTACGATCCGCAGCAATGCCTCTACAACACCAAACGAGGAGCAAATCAATGCAAGACGTACTTGACCGGGTTA
>JAEUOH010000223.1 GCA_016790845.1 Dechloromonas sp. | reverse complement strand
ATCTTCATCTGTGAAAAAACACGGCTCGCGATTGATGCCGCGCTGAACAATGTGCAGCGGGTAATCGGCAAGAAGAACTCGGGGGCGACGGGGCATATTCAATGTCTCAGAAAACTAAATGTCTCTGACCCCTTTGATTCGCTGGCCATGATTACTTGTCCTTTTTCGGAATCAGAATTTGGTCAACCAAATGGCGGGAGCTATCAGAGTCGCCTGTCGCATACATCAAAGGACACTCTGAATGATTCAGCCAGGGCATGGAGTGGTGCGGGGCATGGATGTAGTTGATGGCATAGCGGGTCATTTCACCCAGCACCTCGTTCGTCTTGAGGTCGAGCACCTTGACCGTGCTGCTCGCTACCCACAGGTCGCGCTCTTCGGGGATGACGTGATCCTCAAAGGTGACGGCGTAGCGCGGCGGGGTTTTACTTGGACTGGGTACTTTGTCGAGTGACCAGCGGTAGACGTTCATGTCGTAGTTGGGGTCTTTTTTCAACGATAGCTGAACGTTGTAGGCTGTCGGATCTTTTTGCCCAACAACCTTTACCGACCCGGTGTAGCGATACCGCAGGCCGTCCTTGGGGTCGGGGACTTCGACCCAGCGGTAGCCGGGGAGGCTATTTGGCGCGGGTGGGAAATTGTTACTGATCTGACCGCGATGTTTTGCGTCGATCGGGCCTTGGGTTGGTACTTCACTGCCAAGGAACGAGGCAATATAGCCATCGCCCCTCGCTTCCCGCCCAAACGCCGCCCCCGGCCAATTGGGATCGGCGAGTTCGCGGTCCGTGCGATTGGGGCGTATCTTCACCAGCAACACCCCTTCCACATCCGGCACGGTCTTGTAGATTTTGATGCCGGCGACTTTTTCGCATTTGTCCTTGTACAGCGCTTCGGCCTGCTTGATCTTGGCCAAGTAATCCTTACGGTTGAGCGGGTCGTAGCTCCAGGCCATTGACGCCCACAGGCTGGCGAGCAGAAAGACGGCAAGGCGGGTTTTGAAGGCGGGCTTCATGCGGTTTTCCTCAGGTCGGCATCATTCGCGGCAGGAGTTCGTTGCCACAGAAAAACAGAATTTCGTTTTTGGTCATATTTCCTGGTCGACCGCAACAGACACCAACCCAAAGGGGTCAGAGACATTTCCCACTCCAGCTCTATTTTCTTTTTTCATTCGAATCCAATTCAATATATTCATACTAAAGGGGCTAGGCTGAAATTATGGTTCACCGTCATTTCCGTTTAACCCATTTTCCCGGGTTGACCGCAACAGGACGCAGCATAAGTGGGAAACCCCATGTCTTCTATGCTCAGGGAATATGCGAAGTCTGCCAGACTTTCGTTCGCGATGCTTGAGGTCCCATCGAGCGTCCACCGATGTGCTAAATTCCTAAGTCACACCGATATGACAAATATTCACCATGACAGAACAGGCAACCGGGAATTCTTCTGACAAAGCGGCACGTGCGGTGGCTGCACTCAAGGTGCCGCGTGCGCGGCGTATCGGCAAGTGGCTGGCCGGGCTGTTAGTCGCTTTCGGCCTGTTCGGTTTCCTGGCGGGGCCGCCGTTGATGAAGTGGCTGCTGGTCAAACAATTGTCGCAAGAGCTGCAGCGCGAAGTCAGTATTGAGAAGATCGACATCAACCCGTATGCGTTATCGGCCAGGGTGTCGGGAGTTTCGGTCAAGGCCGAAGGCGGTGGCGAGCTTGCCGGCTTTGACGAACTGTTCGTCAATCTGTCGTCATTCTCGCTTGCTCAGTTCGGTGCGGTGGTCGACGAGATTCGCCTGCAGGGACCGCGCGTTGCGGTGACGCGGATTGCGGAGGGCAAATACGATATTTCCGACCTGCTCGAGAAGTGGTTGAAGCCTTCCGAACCGTCGCCGACGCCGCGCTTTTCGATCAACAACATCCAGATCATTGGTGGCAAGGCAGTCTTCGACGACCAGCCGATGGGGCGGGTGCATACCGTCAGCGACATCAACCTGGCGATCCCATTCATTTCCAGTCTGCCGTATCAGGCAGAGCGTCTGGTCGAACCGAGCTTTTCGGCAGTCGTCGATGGTGCGCCGTTCGCGCTCAAGGGCAAGAGCAAGGAGATATTCGAAGGCAACCAGGAGAGCGAGCTCAACCTGGATCTTGACCGCCTCGATTTGGCCGGCTTCCAGCCCTACCTGCCGAGTTTCTTGCCGCTACGCCTGAACGGTGGTTTGCTCGACACCGAACTGCGGGTGGTGTTCAAGGAGTTGTCGGACAAGGTTTTCTCGCTGACCGTCGAAGGCGGCGCCCATATTTCCGGGTTCGATCTGGCGGAAGCGAGCGGTGCGCCACTGGTGCGCTGGAAGCGGCTGGATGTCGATGTCGGCGGTGCCGACCTGGTCAATCGGCGCTTTACCGTCAATAAGGTGGTGCTGGACGGCATGGATGCCTATGTTGCCGTGAGCAAGCAAGGTGAGATGAACTGGGTGCGGCTGCTGGCCGAGATCGCTGCGGATGCGCCGGAGGGCAAGCCCGACGCGCCGCCGGCCAAGGCGCCGGAATGGACGGTGGGCGAAGTACGCCTGAGCAACGGCACGATGCACTGGCAGGACGAATCGACGATTCGCCCGACCGTGGGTGCGGCGCTCGACATCAATGTGGTGGTGGGCAAGATCGAAGGGAAGCTGGCCGCGCCGATCGAGATCAGCGAGGCGTCGTACCGGGTCGATCTTGGCGACCGGCTGCGCATCGGGCGCATGGCGGCCAAGGGGGTGCAACTGGATCTGCATGGGCACCGGATCGATGTTGCCGAAGCCAATACCCATGAATTGCGCCTGCGGCTGGTGCGCAACAAGGAAGGCAAAATCGAATGGGTGAGTTCGCCAATCCTGAAGACCGTGCGTACCGCGCGCCAGGAACTGGCGGACGAACGCCCGTGGCTGGCCGGCGTTGGCCGGCTGGTCGTCGATGATCTGGCCGTACGGGTCGAGGACCAGACCACCAGCCCGGTTGCGGTGCAGAGCATCGACGGATTCACGCTGACAGCGGACAATCTGTCGACCGAACCGGGAAAGAAAGGCAGCATTTCGCTGAAAAGCCAGGTTAACCAGAAAGGCAGCCTGCGGGCCGAGGGCAGCGTGCAGTTGATGCCGCTGAAGACGGCGCTCAAGGTCGAGACGCAGGCGGTGCCGATCCTGCCGCTGCAGCCGTATTTCACCAATTACCTGAACATCGAGCTGACGCGCGGCCTGTTGTCGAATGTTGGCGAAGTCAACGTCGAGATGGCCAAGGAGGGCCTGAATGCCGCTTACAAGGGCTCGCTGACGCTGGGCGACCTGGTTGCGGTCGACAAGGTAAACAATGCCGATTTCCTGAAATGGAAGTCGCTGTATCTGGGCGGCATCGATTTTCGCCTGCAGCCGATGGCGGTCAATGTCGGCGAGGTGGCGCTGTCGGACTTCTACTCGCGCCTGATCCTGAGCAAGGAAGGGCGCCTGAATTTGCAGGACATCGTGCGTACCTCGGGAGGCGCCGCCAAGCCTGATGAAGCGACGCCGTCGGCCGCCGCGCCCAAGGCTGCAGATCCCGCGCCGGCGAGCAAACAGGCTGCAGTGCCGGTCAGGATCGGCAAGGTGACCCTGCAGGGCGGCACCGTCAATTTCTCGGACTTCTTCGTCAAGCCGAATTACACGGTGAATGTGACCAAGGTGGCCGGGCGCGTCAGCGGACTTTCGTCGACGGCCGATACGGTGGCCGATCTTGAGCTGCGCGGCAGTTACGCCAACTCGGCGCCGGTGCAGGTGGTCGGCAAGTTGAATCCTCTGGCCGCCAAGTCCTTCCTGGACATCAAGGCCGAGGTGAAAGGCGTCGATCTCGTGGCCTTCTCGCCGTATTCGGGCAAGTACGCGGGCTACAACATCGACAAGGGCAAGCTGTCGCTGAACGTCGCCTACAAGCTGGAGAACAAGCAGCTAACCGCCGACAATCGCCTGTTCATCGACCAGCTGACTTTCGGCGACAAGGTGGAAAGCCCGGATGCCACCAAGCTGCCGGTCAACCTCGCCATCGCCTTGCTCAAGAACAACCGTGGCGAGATCGACCTCAACCTGCCGATTTCCGGTTCGCTCGACGATCCGGAATTCTCGATCGGGGGTCTGGTCGTCAAGGTCATCATCAACCTGTTCGTCAAGGCGGTGACTTCGCCGTTTGCGCTGCTCGGCTCGATGTTCGGTGGCGGCGAGGAACTCTCCAACATCGAATTCGCACCGGGTCGCGCGACGGTCAATGACGCGGCGACCAAACGCCTGGAGTCGCTGGCGAAGGCGCTCACGGAACGCGATTCGCTCAAGCTGGAAATCACCGGTCGCGCCGATCCCGAAGCCGACAAGGAAGGCATCAAGCGCGTCGCCGTCGATCGCGCGGTCAAGGCCGAAAAGCTCAAGGATCAATTGAAGAAGGGCGGCGAGGGCGGTTCCGTCGATGCGGTCGAAGTCACGCCCGCCGAGTATCCGGTCTATCTGCAACGTGCCTACAAGGAAGCCAAGTTTCCCAAGCCGCGCAACCTGATCGGCATGCAGAAGGATTTGCCGGTCGAGGAAATGGAGAAGCTGATGCTGGCGAATACGCCGGCCACCGATGACGATGTTCAGCAGCTCGCCCTGCGCCGTGCCGAGAACGTGCAAGGCTGGCTGATCAACGAAGGCAAGGTGCCGTCCGAGCGTCTGTTCCTGGTCGAGCCCAAGGCCGAGGCCGGCGACAAGGACAAGGGCAGCCGCGTCGATTTCTCGCTGAGGTGATGGTGAGCGAGGCGTTGTTGGCGGGGATCGCCGTCGTCGTCCTGTTGCAGCTTGTGATCCTGTGGCGTGGCCAGGGGCGCGGCGAGGACGAAGTGCGTCTGCAGAGTCTGCGGGAGGCACAGGAAAAAGGGCTCGAACGGCTGGAGCGCGAGTTGCGCGAGGAACTGGCGCGCGGTCGTCGCGAAGATGCCGAGGAGGCGTTTCGCGATCGCGAGGAGCGCAGCCAGTCGGCCAATCTGCTGGCGCAGGCGGTAACGACGCAGATCGGCCAGTTGGGCAGCTTGCAGGGTGAGCGCCTGGAGGCCTTTGCGCGGGAGCTGAATCGCTTTTCTCTGGGCCTCGACGAACGTTTCGAGCGTTTGAAATTGACCGTCGAAGGACGGTTGACCGCAATCCAGGCCGACAACGCCAGCAAGCTCGACGAAATGCGGCGAACCGTCGATGAAAAGCTGCACGCCACTTTGGAGCAGCGCCTGGGCGAATCCTTCAAGCTGGTCAGCGACCGGTTGGAGCAGGTGCATCGCGGCCTGGGTGAAATGCAGTCGCTAGCGGCCGGGGTGGGTGACCTCAAGCGGGTGCTGAGCAACGTCAAGACGCGCGGCACCTGGGGCGAAGTCCAGCTATCGGCGCTGCTCGAACAACTGCTGACCGCCGAACAGTTTTCGGCCAACGTGGCGACGCGACCCGGTAGCAACGAGCGTGTCGACTTTGCGATACGTCTGCCGGGCAAGGGCGACGGTGCGGCGGTCTGGCTGCCGATCGACGCCAAATTCCCGGTCGAGGATTACCAGCGCCTGATGGATGCGCAGGAGCGCGGCGATCCAGTGCTGGTTGAGGAAGCCGGGCGGGCGATCGAGCTGCGACTGAAGAACGAGGCGCGCAGCATCCGCGACAAGTACGTGGCGCCGCCGCATACGACCGACTTCGCGCTGCTCTATCTGCCGACCGAGGGTTTGTATGCAGAGGCGCTGCGCCGCCCGGGCCTGGCCGATACCTTGCAGCGCGACTGGCGGGTCAGCCTGACCGGCCCGACGACCCTGGCGGCCTTGCTCAACAGCCTGCAGATGGGTTTTCGGACGCTGGCCATCGAGCAGCGATCCGCCGAGGTCTGGGCTGTGCTGGGCGCGGTCAAGACCGAATTCGGCAAGTTCGGCGAGGCGCTGGCGCATACGCGCAAGAAACTCGACGAAGCGAGCAACAGCATCAGCAAGGCGGAGACGCGAACGCGCCAGCTTTCGCGCAAGCTGCGGGAGGTCGAGGCCTTGCCGGCGGGCGAGTCGGAGCAGTTGATAGGCATGGTGGAGCTCGATGGCGACGATGACTGATCTCGAATCGGCCTTCCGGGCGACGACTTATCGCGTCTTCCTGCCGGGCGGCGTCTGCGATTTGCGACTCGGCGTTGCTTCGGACACCCTACGTTGCTGGCTGGAGACTGCCGGTGTCAGTCGTTTCGCCATCGTGACCGCCTATAACCCCGGTTCGCAGGCGGTCGATGCGGAGCAGAATGCGCTTCTTCAGGCACAGTTGGAGTGCGAGCTTCTCGAAGCCGGGTTCGAGCCTTATGCTGCTGAAAATATCGCCGACGGCGACGACTGGGCTGACGAAGAGAGCTGCTTCGTCGCCGATATCGGGCTCGACGAGGCGCTTGCGTTGGCCATGAAACACGGCCAGCTGGCAATCGTTTGCGGTGGCGAAGACGGCGTGCCGGAGCTGGCCTGGACGTCCGGCCAACCCGGTCAGTAAGGCTGCTGAAAAACCCGGCGCTCGGGTTTTACCAGAGATGCCACCACTTCTTGTCGTCCGTGATGCCGGTCACGTAATACCTGCTGTCCGGGAAGTTCTTGCGCATCACGCGCTCGGCGTCGTCGCGCAGGTCAATCATGCCGAGCTTGTCGTAGGAGGCGACCAGAATGGCCATCGCCTGTTCGACTGCCGGTGCGGAGGGGAAGGTCTTGATGGCCGACTGCGCGCGATTGGCGGCAGCGACGTAAGCGCCGCGATTGTAGTAGTAGCGGGCGACATGGACTTCGTGCGAGGCCATGGCGTTGACCAGATAGTTCATGCGCTGGATCGCGTCAGGCGTGTACTTGCTGTTCGGGAAGCGGGTAGCCAGTTCGCGGAAGGCGTCGAAGGATTCGCGTAGCGCCTTGGGGTCGCGCTCGGTCGGATCCTGGGTGCTGATGTAGCCGGCCCAGCCCAAGTCTTCGTTAAAGCTGATCAGGCCCTTGAGATAGTACGCATAGTCCACCGCCGGGTTGGTCGGGTGCAGCTTGATGAAGCGGTCGGTGGCGGCCAGCGCCGAGCCGGTCTCGCCGGCTTTCCAGTAAACGTAGCCAAGTTCGAGCTGGGCCTGTTGGGCGTAACGCCCATAGGGGTAGCGCGCTTCCAGCTTTTCGTACATCTTGGCAGCCTTGTCCCAGGCGCCGTCAGCTTGCGCCAGTTTTGCCTCGGAATACAGCTTGTTGGCCGACCAGCCGACCGTCTCGTCCTTGGTTTCTCCGAACAAGCCGCAACCGGTAGCGGAGACAACGATCAAAAGCGCCGTCAGCAGGCGAAAGAAGCAGGTGAATGCGGGTACACTTCGCATCATGAAAAATCCTTTGGTAGACCCCATCGATTATAGCCGAACAAACGCGCTTCCCGCCTGCGTTCCCGATCATTGCGCCGGCCGGCGCCTGGACCAGGTACTCGCCGAGCTGTGGCCGCAGCATTCGCGCAATCGCCTGCAGGGGTGGGTGCGCGATGGCCTGGTACTTGTAGACGGGCAGGTCGAGAACGAGCCCAAGCGCAAGGTGATGGGCGGCGAGAAACTGACGCTGAACGAGCCGGCGGAGGCCCGTGAACTGGCCGAACAGCCGGAAGACATCCCGCTCGACATCGTGTTCGAGGACGAGGCGCTGCTGGTGATCAACAAGCCGGCCGGGCTGGTCGTGCATCCGGGCAGCGGCAACTGGACTGGTACGCTGATGAATGCGCTGCTGCACCACGTGCCGGGCATCGCCGAAGTGCCCCGGGCAGGCATTGTGCATCGGCTGGACAAGGACACCAGCGGCTTGCTGGTGGTCGCCAAGACGCTGGAGGCGCAGACCGACCTGGTACGCCAACTGCAGGCACGAACCGTCAAGCGGCAATACCTGGCCTTCGTCGCCGGGGTCGTCTTCGTTCAATCGACGATCGAAGCGCCAATCGGCCGCCACCCGTCACAACGCGTCAAGATGGCTGTAGTGCCGGAAACACGGGGTGGCAAGGCGGCAATTACGCATTATCGCGGGCTGGAGCAGTTCGACCACTGCGCGCTGATCGAGTGCACGCTGGAAACCGGGCGCACCCATCAGATTCGCGTGCATATGGCTTCTGTCAAGCATCCGTTGATCGGTGACAAGGTGTATGGCCGGCCCGATCCGCGCTTGCCCGCTTTTCCGCGCCAGGCGCTGCATGCGACGCGACTGGCGCTGGTGCATCCGCTGGAGCAGCGTTTGCGTCAGTGGGAAGTGCCGATGCCGCCAGACATGCTCGAGCTGCTGGAAACCTTGCGCTATGGGTGAGTGTTTTGTGCCGGAATGGGATGTTCCGGCCAATGTCCGTGCCCTGCAGACGACGCGCAACGGTGGGGGCAGCACGGCGCCGTGGGCGAGCTTCAATCTTGGCGATCACGTTGGCGACGATCCGGCGGCGGTTGCCGCCAATCGGGCGCAGTTGTCTTCCCTTTTGCCGGCAGAACCGCACTGGCTGACGCAGGTGCATGGCACGGTTGCGGTCGACGCTGAAAAAATGCCAAAAACCGCAACTGCCGATGCGGCCTTTGCAAGGCAGGCCGGACACGTATGCGCGGTGATGACCGCCGATTGCCTGCCGGTATTGTTTTGCGATCGCCGGGGCACAGTCGTTGCCGCCGCCCATGCCGGTTGGCGCGGGCTGCTGGCTGGTGTGCTGGAAAGCACGGTAGACGCCATGAAAGTGCCGCCTCGTGACCTACTGGTCTGGCTTGGTCCGGCCATTGGACCGCACTGCTTCGAGGTGGGTGACGAAGTCAGGCACGCTTTCGTGGCGCGCGATGCGGCGGCCGGTTCGGGTTTCGTGCCCGGCGAACCGGGGAAATGGCTATGCGACATCTATCTGCTGGCCCGGCAGCGGCTGAACACCTTGGGGGTACAGTCGGTAAGCGGCGGCGCTGCCTGTACGGTTAGCGAAACCGAGCGTTATTTTTCGTATCGCCGCGACGGGGTCACCGGGCGCATGGCGAGTCTGATCTGGCTTGAGAGTGAGGCGCAGGGCGTATAATCCGCGCCTTCCCCCGAAACTGGTTTCCCGTGAGTACCCTTTCCTGGATCGTTGCCGTCGCGCTGGCAGGCGGAATATTGAGCGTGACGGCTGCAGCGGCGCTGAGCATGGCCGTCGGCACCCATCGCGTCAATATGCTGATCTCCTATGCGATCGGCGCGCTGCTGGGCGCGGCGTTCCTGGAGATTCTGCCGCACGCGCTGGAACACGGGCAGCCGCAGCGCATGGCGGCGACTGTCCTGTTCGGCATCCTGGCCTTCTTCGTGCTGGAAAAGCTGGTGCTGTGGCGGCATTGCCACCACGACCATTGCGAGGCGCACGATGCGCATGCCCCCGCCCATGATCACGGTCGCTCCGGCCTGCTGATCCTGGTCGGCGACACCTTTCATAATTTCGTCGACGGCATCCTGATCGCCGCCGCATTCCTGGAAAACACACAACTCGGGATCGTGACTGCGTTGGCCATCATCGCCCACGAGATTCCGCAGGAAGTCGGCGACTATCTGATTCTTCTCCATTCCGGCTACAGCCGGATACGGGCGCTGGCGTTCAATTTGTTGTCGAGCCTGGCGACGCTGATCGGCGCCTTGCTGGCATATTTCGCGCTGTCGCAGCTGACCGAATGGATTCCCTATTTGCTCGGGCTGGCGGCGGCCAGCATGATCTACGTGGCGGTGGCCGACCTGATTCCCGGGCTGCACAAGCGAACCGAGTTGAAGGCGACGCTGCAGCAGATTCTACTGATCGGGCTCGGCGTCGCTTCGATTGCCGGCGTTCGCGCCCTGGTCGGCGAGTAGTTCGCGATAACGCCGGCGTTGCCGGCGCACTTTTCTGCCGGCAAACCAGAGCATCAGCCCGGCGGGGAGCAGGCCATAGAACAGAAACGAGATGATGCCGTAGATGAGGTTCGGCTCGTTGAGTGCAACGAGTACGGTCACATACAGCCAGCCGATGGCAACGATGTACATGCGCCAATTATGCATGCAAATCCATTGACAGCGCTCGGACGCGTATGCAGAATCCAAAGGCTCACCCCCCGATTCATAAACAGAGAAGAGACCGGCCATGACGCAGCAGGGATCAGGCAATAAAGACGCTTTCATGGGGTCGGCCATGCAGTTCATGCAAGCCGGCCAGGATATGGCGAAACAGTTCATGGATTTCATCGGCCAGGCGGGCAATCCGACTGCCGCAACGCCGCCGCCCGTCGATCCGCAAGCGATAACGGCCGTGCAGAAGCAGTTCATGGATCAGCAGATGTCGCTGTGGAATGCGATGCTGGCCAAGCAGCAGGGCAAGGAAGAGAGTTTCAAGGTTGCCCCCGATGCCGGCGATCGTCGTTTCGCGGCTGCCGAATGGCGTGAGAGCCCGGTTTATGACTATCTCCATCAGGCCTACCTGCTCAATACGAAATACGTCAAGGAACTGGTGGAACTGATCCCGGCGCCCGACGACAAGGCGCGCAATCGCATGCGTTTCCTGGCACGCCAGATTTCCGACGCGATGGCGCCCTCGAACTACGCGGCGACCAATCCCGAATTCATCAAACTGGCGCTGGAAACCAAGGGCCAGAGCATCACCGACGGCATCAACAACCTGCTCAAGGACTTCGAGAAGGGGCGCATCTCGATGACCGACGAATCGGTTTTCGAAGTGGGCAAGAACATCGCGACGACAGCCGGTGCCGTTGTCTATGAAAATGACCTGATGCAGCTGATCCAGTACGCGCCGCTGACGCCAAAAGTCGGCACACGCCCGCTGGTGGTGGTGCCGCCGTGCATCAACAAGTTCTACATCATGGATCTGCAGCCGGACAATTCGCTGATCCGCTACATGATCGAGCAGGGCAATACGGTTTTCCTGGTTTCCTGGCGCAATCCGCAAGAGGCGCAAGGGCATCTGACCTGGGAAGACTATCTCGAACACGGGCCGATCGCCGCTCTGCATGTCGCCAGGGAAATCTGCAAGGTCAAGCAGGTCAATGCGCTCGGTTTCTGCGTCGGCGGCACCATTCTGACCTCGGCCCTGGCTGTGCTCAAGGCGCGTGGCGAGGACGTCGTTTCGTCACTGACTCTGCTCACCACCTTGCTGGATTTTTCCGATACCGGCGAGATCGGCCTCTTCATCGACGAAAAAGGCCTGATGGCGCGCGAATCGACCATCGGCAAGGGCGGTTTGCTGCCGGCGCGCGATCTGCAGAATACGTTCTCGTTCCTGCGCGCCAACGATCTGGTCTGGAATTACGTCACCGGCAATTACTTGAAGGGCCAGAAGCCGCAAGCTTTTGACCTGCTGTACTGGAATTCCGACTCGACCAACCTGCCGGGACCGTTCGCCTGCTGGTACATGCGTCATCTCTATCATGACAACAGTCTGCGCGTGCCGGGCAAGTTGCAGATGTGCGGTCAGCGCATCGATCTCGGCACGCTCGACATGCCGGTCTATCTGCTGGCCACGCGCGAAGACCATATCGTTCCCTGGCAGTCGGCCTACCAGAGCACGCGCATTCTCGGCGGCAAGGTGCGCTTCGTTCTTGGCGCTTCCGGGCACATCGCCGGGGTCATTAATCCTGCGAGCAAAAACAAACGCAGCTTCTGGGTCAACGACGACGTGAAAATCGATGCCGAGGGCTGGTTGACCGCAGCAGAGGAAAAGAAGGGCAGTTGGTGGCCCGACTGGGCAGCCTGGCTGAAGCCGCTGGCCGGCGAACCGAGGGCACCGCGCAAACCGGGCAACACAAAATACAAGCCGATCGAACCGGCGCCCGGGCGTTACGTCAAGGAGCGCGTGGTTTAACGAAGTATTGAGGAGGGGGCGCGAATGTCGAGAGTTGCATTGGTCACAGGCGGTATGGGAGGGCTTGGCGAGGCGGTTTGCATCAAGCTGGCGGCGCTGGGATACAAGGTCGTTACCACCTATTCGCCCGGCAACGACAAAGCCGAAGGGTGGCTGAAGGGCATGAACAACATGGGTTATGGCTTCAAGGCCTATCCCTGTGATGTGACCGATTTCGAGTCGGCGCGCGCCTGCGTCGAGGCGGTGAGCCGGGATGTCGGGCCCGTAGACGTTTTGGTCAATAATGCCGGCATTACCCGCGACATGACCTTCAAGCGCATGACCAAGGCTGATTGGGACGCGGTGATCCATACCAATCTCGACTCGGTTTTCAACATGACCAAGCAGGTGCTGGATGGCATGACCGAGCGCAAGTGGGGGCGAGTCATCAACGTCGCCTCGGTCAATGGCCAGAAAGGCGCATTCGGGCAGACCAATTATTCCGCAGCCAAGGCCGGCATGCACGGTTTCACCAAGGCACTGGCGCTCGAGGTGGCCAAGCAGGGTGTCACGGTCAACACCATTTCGCCGGGCTATATCGGAACCAAGATGGTGACGGCCATTCCCCAGGAAATTCTCGACACGAAAATCTTGCCGCAGATTCCGGTCAACCGACTCGGCAAACCGGAAGAAATCGCCGGCCTCGTGGCTTATCTCGCTTCCGACGAAGCGGCATTTGTCACCGGGGCCAATATTTCCATCAACGGCGGTCAGCACATGTACTGACCGGCGTATTATTTACCCCGCTTCAAATCAACAACAGGAAGGAATAACTATGACTCAACGTGTTGCTCTCGTTACTGGTGCTATGGGTGGTCTTGGAACCGCAATTTGCCAAGAACTGGCCAAGGCCGGCCACAAAGTGGTTGCCGCCTATCATCCGCAGTTCGACAACAAGGAAGAATGGCTGAAGGAACAGGCCGCTGCTGGCTTCAACGACTTCGTCTGTGTCGCCGGTGACGTTTCCTCGCTGGAAGACTGCCAGAAGATGGTTGCCGAAGCCGAAGCCGCGGCCGGCCCGGTCGACATCCTGATCAACAATGCCGGTATCACCCGTGACCGCATGTTCGCCAAGATGGAACGTGATGGCTGGGACGCCGTCATCGCCACCAATCTGACCTCGCTGTTCAACATGACCAAGCAAGTCTCGACCAAGATGGCCGAGCGCGGCTGGGGTCGCATCGTCAACATTTCGTCCGTCAATGGCGTCAAGGGTCAGGCCGGCCAGACCAACTACTCTGCTGCCAAGGCCGGCGTGATCGGCTTCACCAAGGCGCTGGCCGCCGAGTTGGCCGCCAAGGGCGTGACCGTCAATGCCATCTGCCCGGGCTACGTCGCGACCAAGATGGTCATGGCGATCAAGCCGGAAGTCCTCGAAACGATCGTCGCATCCGTGCCGATGAAGCGCCTGGCCAAGCCGGAAGAAATCGGCTACGCCTGTGCCTACCTGTCGAACGAACTGTCGGGTTTCACGACCGGCGCCACGATCAACATCAATGGTGGTCTCTACTACCAGTAATTGATTGTTTCTTGCGCTGCATCAAGAACAGGCACCGCAAGGTGCCTGTTTTTTTGGGCTATAATGGTGCGCTGCACACAAACTCGTTCGAGGATTGCCGGATGTCTGAACAAGTACGCCTGATCAAGAAGTACCCCAACCGCCGTCTTTACGATACCAAGACGAGTGCCTACATCACTTTGGGGGACGTCAAGGATCTGGTTCTCAAGTTCGAGACCTTCAAGGTTGTCGATGCGAAGACCAGCGAAGATTTGACGCGCAGCATCTTGTTGCAGATCATTCTCGAGGAAGAGGCGGGTGGCGCGCCGCTGTTCTCCAGCGAATTGCTGTCGGGTTTCATCCGTTTCTACGGAAGCACCATGCAGGGCATGCTTGGCAAGTACCTGGAAAACAACATGCGGACATTCGTCGATTTCCAGCAGAAGTTGCAGGAGCAGTCACGCACGATGCACGGTGGGGATAGCAGCCATCTGCAGGCCGACTTCTGGGCACAGTTCCTGAATTTTCAGCAACCGGCGATGCAGAGCATGATGACTGCCTACATGGATCAGTCGAAGAAAATGTTCCAGCAAATGCAGGACAAGTTGCAGAGCCAGACTCGCAACATGTTCACCGGCTTTCAGTACAACGATACGCCCAACAAGCCCGAAAAATAAAATTCTCAACCCCTGCCAACCCGTCCACTTTGCTGTTCGGGCCAAAAGGCAGGGGGGCAAGCAGGTCAGCCGCGGATCGATTCGGGCAAGGCTTCCTGAATGATGCCCAATAGCGGCGCAAAAACCTTCGGCGTTCCGGCAACGATGTTGCCGCTATCCAGGTAACTTGCTTCGCCGCGCACATCGCTGACCAGTCCGCCCGCCTCGGAAATCAGTAGTGCACCGGCAGCCATGTCCCATGGCGAGAGGCCGAATTCCCAGAAACCATCGTAGCGCCCACAGGCGACATAGGCGAGGTCGAGCGATGCGGCGCCGGGTCGCCGCAGGCCGGCTGTCTTCTGCGTCAGTTCCTTGAAAATCGCAAGGTAGGTGTCGACCAGTGTGAAGCTGCGATAAGGAAAGCCAGTGCCGATGAGCGAGTCCTGAAGTTTAAGGCGCCGCGAAACGCGGATGCGGCGCTCGTTCAAAAAGGCACCGCCGCCTCTGCTGGCCGTGAAGAGTTCATTGCGGTTGGGGTCGAAAACGACTGCCTGCTCGACCACGCCAGCCTTTGCCAAAGCGATCGACACGGCATATTGCGGCAGGCCGTGGATGAAGTTGGTCGTGCCGTCGAGGGGGTCGATGATCCACTGGTATTCGGCTTCGCTGTTGCCCTTGCCAGCGGTCTGGCCTGACTCCTCTGCTAGAATCCCGTACTGAGGATAGGCTTCCTGAAGCGTCTTGATGATAAAGGCCTCGGCAGCCTGATCAACCTCGGTGACGAAGTCGTTTGGCTGCTTCGTGCTGACCTTGAGCAGATCGAGGTCGTTGGAGGCGCGATTGATGATCTTGCCGGCGCCGAGCGCCGCCTTGATGGCTATATTCAGGGCTGGATGCATGGTTTAAAGAACCAACGGGTGGCTCGGGCCACCCGATTTATTTGGAAAGGCCGAATTTTACTATGAACCCGGAAGTCCTGCTCTCCCGTATCCGGATTGTCCTCTGTCGGCCAAGCCATCCCGGCAATATCGGTGCGGCAGCTCGGGCAATGAAAACCATGGGATTGACGGATCTGCATCTGGTCGCCCCAAAGTGTTTTCCCGATCAGGAAGCCGATACCCGGGCAACGGGTGCGGTCGACCTGCTGCGAAGGGCAAAAATCAACGACACCCTGCCGGAGGCGCTGGCAGGAACGGTTCTGGCTGTTGCCCTTTCAGCGCGGCGCAGGGATCTCGGGCCACCACCCGGATCGCCGCGGGAGATGGCCAGCCAATTGCTGGCGGAAGCGATCAACGGGGATGTGGCGCTGGTTTTCGGCAATGAGTCGGTTGGCCTGAGCAACGAGGAGATTCAGCATTGCCATTCGGCTGTAACGATACCGACCAATCCTGGCTTTAGTTCGCTGAATCTTGGCGCGGCCGTACAGGTGCTCTGCTACGAACTCCGCCTGGCAGCCTATGCCGACGCACCGCAGCCCGAGGGATCGCTGGTGACCGCGTTTTCCTCGCCGCTGGCGACGCATGATGAAGTTGAAGGTCTGTATGCGCATCTCGAATCGAACATGACCGAGAGCGGTTTTCTCAACCCCGCGCAGCCCGGACGGCTAATGCCCAAACTCCGCCGCCTGTTCGGGCGGGCTCGCCTGGAGCGGGACGAGATCAACATATTGCGCGGAATACTTGCGGCAACCCGGAATGGTACCGGCCATGGGCGAAAGCCATGAGGTAGCAAGCAGGGATGGGCAAATGAAAACCCCGCCTGGTGGCGGGGCTTGGAAATCCCTGGTGGGATAATCTGGTGGGTGCTGAGGGGCTCGAACCCCCGACATTCGCCTTGTAAGGGCGACGCTCTACCAACTGAGCTAAGCACCCGGGCAGTACTTATTGAATGGCGTCTTTCAGACCCTTGCCTGGGCGGAACTTCGGCGACTTGGCAGCCTTGATCTCCAGGGTCTTGCCGGTGCGCGGATTGCGGCCGGTACGGGCCGCGCGCTCGCCAACGTAGAAGGTGCCGAAGCCGATCAGGCTCACGCTGTCGCCCGCTTTCAGGGCGGCTTTGACCGCATCGACAGTCGCGTCGAGCGCGCGCGCGGCAGCGGCCTTGGAAATTTCAGCGGAAGTGGCGATCTGATCGATCAGTTCGGATTTGTTCATTTGGATCCCCTTTGGTGGAATGGATAAGGCAGTTAAATTTTGTCGAGGACGGATTTATATCTCTGCTGAAATCCTTGTGTCAAGCGGATTCTCGGGGGTTTACCGATTCATTGCAGAGGCGGGAAGCATGCCTGCGCTAATACGTCAGCATGCTTCCCTTCTAAATCAATGAGTAAGGACTGCTTGTGCAGGTGTGTTCTCGTTAGCCGCGGCGACACCTGTGTTCGCGGCCGACGGGTCAGGCAGGGCCTCGGGGGCACGTTCCAGTGCCCGTTCCAGCACTTGGTCGATCCACTTGACCGGAAAGATTTCAATCTTGTTCTTGATGTTGTCCGGGATCTCGGTGAGATCCTTGACGTTTTCTTCCGGAATCAGCGCGGTCTTCAAGCCACCACGCACGGCGGCAAGCAGTTTTTCCTTGAGTCCGCCGATGGCCAACACTTCACCACGCAGGGTAATCTCGCCGGTCATGCAGACGTCGCAGCGAACAGGGATTCCGGTGTAGGCGGAAACCAGGGCCGTGGTCATGGCGATGCCGGCCGACGGGCCATCCTTCGGGGTAGCGCCTTCCGGCACGTGAATGTGAATATCGGTCTTCTCGAACGCTTCATCCTTGATGCCCAAGCGGTGCGCGCGCGCGCGCACGACGGAGCGGGCGGCTTCGACCGATTCCTTCATCACATCGCCCAACGAACCAGTACGCAGAATGTTCCCCTTGCCCGGCATGTTGGCACATTCGATGGTCAGCAATTCGCCGCCGACTTCCGTCCAAGCCAGACCGGTCACCTGACCAACCTGGTTTTCCTTTTCGGCCATGCCGAAGGTGTATCGGCGCACGCCGAGGAATTTGTCGAGATTTCTGGCGTTGACCGCGATCTTCGCATCGCGCTTCTTCAACACCAGCGTCTTGACGACCTTACGGCAGATCTTCGAGATTTCACGTTCCAGCGCCCGCACGCCGGCCTCGCGAGTGTAGTAGCGCACGATGTCTCGAACAGCGCTGTCAGCGACAGCGATTTCAGTCTTTTTGAGACCGTTGTTCTTGATCTGCTTGGGCAGCAGGTAGCGCATCGCGATGTTAACCTTCTCGTCCTCGGTGTAGCCCGAGAGACGGATGACTTCCATGCGGTCGAGCAACGGCGCCGGGATATTCATCGTGTTGGCGGTCGCCACGAACATCACGTCCGAGAGATCAAAGTCGACTTCGACGTAGTGGTCCTGGAAGGTATGGTTCTGTTCAGGGTCGAGCACTTCGAGCAAGGCGGACGACGGGTCGCCGCGGAAGTCCTGGCCGAGCTTGTCGACTTCGTCGAGCAGGAACAGCGGGTTGCGCACGCCAACCTTGGTCAGGCTCTGCAGGATCTTGCCCGGCATCGAGCCGATATAGGTGCGGCGATGGCCGCGAATCTCGGCTTCATCACGCACGCCACCGAGCGCCATGCGCACGAATTTGCGGTTGGTTGCCTTGGCGATCGACTGACCGAGCGAGGTCTTGCCGACACCCGGGGGCCCGACGAGACACAAGATTGGCGCCTTGACCTTGTCGACGCGCTGTTGCACGGCGAGGTACTCGACAATGCGTTCCTTGACCTTTTCCAGGCCGTAGTGGTCCGTATCCAGCACCTTTTCGGCTTCGCGCAGGTCCTTGCTGATGCGCGTCTTCTTGCGCCACGGCAGGCCGACCAGCGTCTCGATGAAGTTGCGGACAACGGTAGCTTCAGCCGACATTGGCGACATCAGGCGCAACTTCTTCAGTTCGCTCTGGGCCTTGGCCAGCCCTTCCTTGCTCATGCCGGCGGCCTTGATCTTCTTGTCGAGTTCCTCGAGATCGGCACCTTCTTCGCCTTCGCCGAGTTCCTTCTGGATCGCCTTGACCTGTTCGTTCAGGTAGTACTCGCGCTGGCTCTTCTCCATCTGGCGCTTGACGCGGCCGCGGATGCGCTTTTCGACCTGCAGGATGTCGATTTCGGATTCGAGTTGGGAGAGCAGGCGATCAATGCGGTCGCGGATGCTTTCCATTTCCAGCACTTCCTGTTTCTGCTCCAGCTTGAGCGGCAGGTGGGCGGCGATGGTGTCGGCCAGGCGGCCGGCATCCTCGATCCCGGCGATGGACGAGAGGACTTCCGGCGGAATCTTCTTGTTGAGTTTGACGAACTGGTCGAACTGGGCAACCACGGCACGGCGCATGGCCTCGATTTCGTGATCTTCGACCCCGGGTTGCGGCAGCGGGACGGCGGTGGCCATGAAGACCGAGGATTGCACCTCGATGGCTTCGACGCGGGCGCGCTGCGTGCCTTCGACCAGCACCTTGACGGTACCGTCGGGCAGCTTGAGCATCTGCAGGATGTTGGCCATGCAGCCGATGCGGTAGAGATCTTCCGGTTCCGGTTCGTCCTTGGCGGCCGATTTCTGGGCCAGCAGCAGGATGTTCTTGCCGGCTTCCATCGCCATTTCGAGGGCCTTGATCGATTTCGGACGGCCGACGAAGAGCGGGATGACCATATGCGGGAAGACGACGACGTCGCGCAATGGCAACAGCGGCAGTTCAACGGTTTCCGGGAGCGTGTTGGGGTTCGACATTACGATGCCTTTGAAATAGGTATGTGCCCCCTACGTGGGGGCGGGAAACCGCAATTCAAGCCCCGGCTCAGTTGGAGCCGGAAACCTTGGGCTGGTCAGCGTAAATGAGCAGGGGCGGGGTGTCGCCGGTGATCATGTTTTCGTCGATAACCACCTTTTCGACATTCTCCATGCCCGGGAGTTCGTACATCGTGTCGAGCAAGGCGTGTTCCATGATCGAGCGCAGGCCGCGCGCGCCGGTCTTGCGTTCCAGCGCCTTCTTGGCGATGGCGGAAAGGGCACCGGGGCGGATTTCGAGTTCGACATCTTCCATGCCGAACAGCTTCTGGTATTGCTTGACCAGTGCGTTCTTCGGCTCGGTGAGAATTTGCACGAGAGCCGACTCTTCCAGTTCCTGCAGCGTGGCGACAACAGGCAGGCGCCCGATCAATTCCGGAATCAGACCGAACTTGATCAGGTCTTCCGGTTCGGCGTCGAGCAGAATCTTGCCGACGGTCTTGCCATCGTCTTTGCTCTTGACTTCGGCAGCGAAGCCAATACCGCCGCGTTCCGAGCGGTTCTGGATGACTTTTTCCAGGCCGGCAAAGGCGCCGCCGCAGATGAACAGAATGTTGGTGGTGTCGACCTGGACGAAATCCTGGTTCGGGTGCTTGCGGCCGCCTTGCGGCGGAATCGAAGCAGTGGTGCCCTCGATCAGCTTGAGCAGCGCCTGTTGCACGCCTTCACCGGAGACGTCGCGGGTGATCGACGGGTTGTCCGATTTGCGCGAAATCTTGTCGATTTCGTCGATATAGACGATGCCCTGCTGCGCCTTCTCGACGTCGTAATCGCACTTCTGCAGCAGCTTCTGGATGATGTTCTCGACGTCCTCGCCGACATAGCCGGCTTCGGTCAGCGTGGTGGCATCGGCCATCACGAATGGCACGTTGAGCAGGCGGGCCAGGGTCTGGGCAAGCAGCGTCTTGCCCGAGCCGGTCGGTCCGATGAGCAGGATATTGCTCTTGGCCAGTTCGACGTCGCCGGTGTTCTTGGCTGTGTGGCGCAGGCGCTTGTAATGGTTGTAGACCGCGACAGCAAGGATACGCTTGGCAACTTCCTGGCCGATCACGTACTGCTCGAGGATCGAACTGATCTCGCGCGGCGTCGGCAGGTCGGAGCGACCGGCCTTGGCCGCTTCCTCCGGCAGTTCGTCGCGGATGATGTCGTTGCAGAGTGCGATGCACTCGTCACAGATGAACACCGACGGGCCGGCGATGAGCTTCTTGACTTCATGCTGGCTCTTGCCGCAGAAGGAGCAGTACAGCAGTTTTTCCTGGCCGCCTTTGGACATCAGTATTTCTCCGGTCAAGCCGCGTCGCGGCGGGTTAGCACCTTGTCGATCAAACCATATTCTGCCGCTTCGGCCGCCGAAAGGAAATTGTCGCGATCGGTATCCTTTTCGATGCGTTCCAGCGGTTGACCGCTGTGCTCGGCCATGATCCGGTTCAGACGGTCGCGGATCGACAGGATTTCCTTGGCGTGGATGGCAATATCCGAAGCTTGCCCTTGGAAGCCGCCCAACGGCTGGTGAATCATCACGCGCGAGTTCGGTAGCGCGAAACGCTTGCCCTTGGCGCCGGCATTGAGCAGGAACGCGCCCATCGAGGCAGCCTGGCCGACGCACAGGGTCGACACGTCCGGCTTGATGAACTGCATGGTGTCGTAGATCGACATCCCTGCCGTCACTGAGCCGCCCGGTGAGTTGATATAGAAATAGATGTCCTTGTCCGGGTTTTCCGCTTCAAGGAACAGCAACTGGGCAACGACCAGATTGGCGCTGGCGTCGTTGACAGGGCCGACGAGAAAGATCACCCGCTCTTTCAACAGGCGGGAGTAGATGTCGTACGCGCGCTCACCGCGTCCGCTCTGTTCCACCACCATGGGAACGAGGCCCAGCGCCTGCGGATCCCAGTTGTTTGCGTTGTCGATATTCATGTCAGCCCTTGTTTGTTACGTTACAGACGTTTGTCAGTTTTATGACCTGATATCAGCTTAGCTCTTCTGGCCCATCAATTCATCGAAAACTGCAGCCTTGTCGGTAACCTTGGCCTTGCCAAGCACCCATTCGACCACATTGTTCTCGATCGCCAGCCCCTCGACTTCGCCCAGGCGTTGCGGCTGTGCGTAGTACCAGCGGATGACTTCTTCAGGCTGCTCGTAGCTCTGCGCGGTTTCTTCGACCATCGCGCGGATCTGTTCGGGCTTGGCCTGAAGACCTTCCGTCTTGACCAGTTCAGCAAGAATCAGGCCAAGGGTGACACGGCGTTTGGCCTGGTCGGCGAACCATTCTGGCTGGATCGGCATGTCCTGAACCTTCATTCCACGCTGCTCCATGTCCTGGCGGGCGGCCTGCATCAGGCGCTGGATTTCCATGTCTACCAAGGCAGTCGGGGTGTCGATCTGGTGAGTCTTGATCAGCGCTTCCATGACCTGATCCTTGACCTTGCCTTCGATGCGGCGCTTCACTTCGCGCTTCAGGTTGGCTTCGATCTCGGCGCGCATCTTGGCGACATCGCCATCGGCAATGCCCATGCCCTTGGCGAATTCGGCATCGACTTCCGGCAGCTTCGGTGCCTGGACTTGCTTGACCGTGATTTCGAACTGAACGGTCTGACCGGCCAGGTCCTTGGCAAAATAGTCGGCAGGGAAGGTCAGGTCGAAGGTCTTCGACTCCCCGGCCTTGGCGCCTTCGACGGCACTCTCGAAGTCAGGCAGCATCTGGCCCTGACCCAACACGAAGGGATAATCGCTGGCCTGGCCGCCCTGGAACGGCTCGCCGTCCTTCTTGCCGAGGAAGTCGATGACGACGCGGTCGCCCTTGGCGGCAGCGCGGTCGGTGTCTTCATACGAAACACGTTGTTGACGCAGGATGTCGAGGGTCTTGTCGACTTCGGCGGCAGTGACCTCGAGCACCGGGCGCTCGACTTCTGCGGTCGACATGTCAGCCGTGGTGAATTCCGGGTAAACCTCAAAAATGGCTTCGAACTCGAGATGCGTCGTGCTTTCGGTAGTTTTCGGTTCAAGGCGCGGGTAGCCAGCGACACGCATCTTCTGGGCGGTCACGGTTTCGCCGAAAACACGGTCGAGTTGTTCGGAGAGGACTTCGTGGCGGGCTTGGTCGCCATGTTGCTGCTTGATGATGCTGAATGGCACCTTGCCAGGACGGAAGCCAGGCATCTTGATGTTCTTGCCCATCCGCTTCAGGCGCTGTTCCATCTCTTTTTCGACATCGGCGATGGCGATGGACAGGTCGATGCGGCGTTCCAGTGCGTTGGCTTGAGCGGTGGTCGCTTCCATAAGGGTTCCTTGTGACTACGAGGCGAAAAATAAAGCCTACAATTCTATCACGGTGCCGGCATCGGCAAAGGCCTGTACCACTCAACGAAATATAGACAGGGGCCGCGAATGTTCGCTACAATGCGCGCCTTCTTCGACGGCGGCTGTAGCTCAGTTGGTAGAGTCCCGGATTGTGATTCCGGTTGTCGTGGGTTCGAGCCCCATCAGTCGCCCCAGAATTTGACCCCCGCAAGCCGCAAGGTTTGCGGGGGTTTT
>JAEUOH010000202.1 GCA_016790845.1 Dechloromonas sp. | reverse complement strand
GCCCTGGCCTGCGAGCAGCCGGCCATCGCCAGCCGCGCCCGCAACGCGCTGGTGACCGGCGCCCCGAAAAGCCGCGCCAACGGTGAAACCTTCGAGAATGCGACCAACGCCGCCTATCTCGCACAGGGCAAGGGCGCCGCTTGCCCGGACGCGGGGACGCTGGCCAACCTGCTCGCCGCCGCCGAAAAAGGCTTGCAATCCGCCTTCTCGACCACGCGCTGATGATCCGGACCGCCCTCGCCCTGCTCGCCGCCCTGGCGCTCGCTGCGCCGGTCGCAGCGCAGTCGGCGCACCACCCGTTACAGGCCGAGGAAAGCGTCGGCATCAACCCGCGCTATCTGCTGCAGGATCCGCGCGGCCGCTCGGTGACCAACGAGGACTTTCGCGGCCGCTTCCAGCTGATTTCGTTCGGCTATACCTATTGTCCCGATGTCTGCCCGACCACGCTGGTCGAAATGGCGGCCATCCTCAAGCAGCTCGGCGAGCAGGCCGAGCGCGTGCAACCGATCTTCATTACCGTCGACCCGGAACGCGACACCGGCAAGGTACTGCAGACCTATACCGAATTCTTCGACCCGCGCATTCTCGGCCTCAGCGGCTCACCGGCTCTGGTGCGCCGGGCCGCCGACAATTTCAAGATCCGCTACGCCAAGGTGCGCGAACCCGGCAACGACAATTACGCGGTCGACCATTCTGCCGGCATGATTCTGCTCGGGCCGGAAGGTGAATTCATCAAGAAATTCGCCTTTGCGACACCGGTCGACGAGATCACCGGGCAACTGCGGGAAATCCTCGACACGCGGCCAGCCCCGCCGCAACGACGCTGATCGCCGATTGACTTTTCGCAGTCCGCTCGGTATCGTCCGAACGATGCTGGTTCGCCAGCCGCGCCGATTTGAGCTCTGATTGCGGGCGCGCCAAAAATACTGCTAAAACGGGAACCGCCCAGTTCGCGTTTTTCGGCCAACTGGGTTTTTTGTTTTCAGGATCACCATGCCAGGACAATCCGTCGGCGTCGTCGAATCACAACGCGCCCACTTCGATCAGGCGCTGCATTTGCGCAGTGGCGGCATTCTGCCGGCCTACGATCTGGTCTATGAAACCTACGGCACGCTCAACGCTGCCAAATCCAACGCCATCCTCGTCTGCCACGCACTTTCCGGCCACCATCACATTGCCGGCCATTACGCGGACCAGCCGGACAACATCGGCTGGTGGGACAACATCGTCGGCCCAGGTCGACCGCTCGATACCGACCGCTATTTCATCGTCGGCCTCAACAACCTCGGCGGCTGCCACGGCTCGACCGGCCCGTCGTCCCTCAATCCGGCCACCGGCAAGCCTTGGGGTGCCGCTTTCCCCATCGTCGCGGTCAATGACTGGGTGCATGCCCAGGCCCGCCTCGCCGACCGACTCGGCATCGACAGCTGGGCTGCGGTCATGGGCGGCAGCCTGGGCGGCATGCAGGCGCTGCGCTGGAGCATCACCTTCCCGGAGCGCGTGCGCAACGCCATCGTTATCGCCGCCGCGCCCAAGCTGTCGGCGCAGAACATCGCCTTCAACGACGTCGCCCGCCAGGCGATCCTGACCGACCCCGATTTCCACGGCGGCGACTATTACGCCTACGACACGCGCCCGGTGCGCGGCCTGCGCCTGGCGCGCATGCTCGGCCACATCACTTATCTGTCGGACGACCAGATGGGCGAGAAATTCGGCCGCGAGTTGCGCAACAGCGCCTTTTCATTCGGCTTCGACGTCGAATTCGAGATCGAGTCCTACTTGCGCTACCAGGGCGACAAGTTCGCCGGCTATTTCGACGCCAATACTTACCTGCTGATGACCAAGGCGCTGGATTACTTCGACCCCTCGCGCGAGGACGACGGCAATCTGAACGCGACGATGGCGCGCACCCAGGCCAACTTCCTGATCGCCTCGTTCACCACCGACTGGCGCTTTACGCCGGCCCGCTCCAAGGAAATCGTCGCCGCGCTGCTGGCCAACGGGCGCAACGTTTCCTACGCGGAAATCGATCTCAATTTCGGCCACGACTCCTTCCTGATGGAAGATGCGCATTATCACGGCGTGGTCGACGCCTTCCTGCGGAATATCAAGCTATGACGCACACTCTGGGCCGTCCCGATTTCGACTTGATCGCCGCCTGGATCCAGCCGGGGCACCGCGTGCTCGACCTCGGCTGCGGCGATGGCACGCTGCTGAAACACCTGATCGACACCCGTGGCGTGCAGGGCTGGGGCGTCGAGATCGAGGACGCCAACATCCTCGCGGCGATCCGTAACGGCATCAACGTGATCCAAGGAAATCTGGAAAAAGGCCTCGACGAGTTCGCCGATCAGGCCTTCGACCATGTCGTTCTGTCGCGCACCCTGCAGACTGTGCGCCACACTGAAGGCATCCTGCGTGAAATGCTGCGTGTCGGTCGCGAAGCGGTCGTCTCCTTCCCGAATTTCGCCTATTGGAAGAACCTGCGCTCGGTGCTCGACGGGCGCATGCCGGTTTCCGAAGACCTGCCCTACCAGTGGTACGACTCGCCGAACGTCCGTTTCTTCACGCTGCTCGATTTCGAAGACCTGTGCAACCGGATGGGGCTGGTCATTCGCGAACGCAGCGTGCTTGATGAAGAAGGCAATCCGGTCACCGATGAGGTCAATTTCCTCGGCAGCCTGGCGGTCTATCGCCTGACGCAAAACCGCTGATGCCGGCCTGGCTCGCCGCGCTACTGACGCGGAAGATGCTGATCTGCGTCTTCACCGGTTTCAGCTCGGGCCTGCCGCTCTATCTGCTGCTCAACCTGCTGCCGGCCTGGCTGCGTAGCGAAGGCGTCGATCTCAAGACCATCGGCTTCTTCGCGCTGATCCAGTTTCCCTACACCTGGAAATTCCTCTGGTCGCCGCTGCTCGACCGTTACAGCGTGCCCGGTTTCGGCCGGCGACGGGGCTGGATGCTGCTGACGCAGGTCGGCTTGCTGTTCGCGATCGGCTCGCTTGGCGGCCTGAACCCGCAGGAAAACATCTGGCCGATTCTCTGGCTCGCCGCCCTGCTCGCCTTCCTCTCCGGCACCCAGGACATCGCGGTCGACGCCTTTCGCCGCGAGATTTTGACCGACAACGAGCTCGGCCTCGGCAATGCCGTCCATGTGAACGCCTACCGCATCGCCGGCCTGGTGCCCGGTTCGCTGTCGCTGATCCTGGCCGACCGCCTGCCGTGGAACGAGGTGTTCTGGATCACCGCCGCGTTCATGCTGCCCGGCATGGCGATGGCCTGGCTGGTCAGCGAGCCGGCGATCAAGGGTATTCCGAAGACGCTACGCCAGGCGGTGACCGAACCTTTCCACGAATTCGTCGGCCGCCAGGGCTGGCGTGGCGCCGTACTGGTGCTCGCCTTCATCTTTCTCTACAAACTGGGCGACAGTCTGTGCACCGCGCTGGCCACGCCGTTCTATCTCGACATGGGTTTCACCAAGACCGACATCGGCCTGATCGCCAAGCATGCCGGGCTATGGCCGGCGGTCATCGGCGCCCTGCTCGGCGGGCTGTGGATGGTGAAGCTGGGCATCAACCGGGCGCTGTGGCTGTTCGGCGTGGTGCAACTGGTATCGATCTTCGGCTTCGCGTGGCTGGCCGCGCAGGGGCATTACGAACACATCGGCGCCAGCGAGCGCCTGGCCCTGGCCTTCGTCATCGGTCTCGAAGCGCTCGGTGTCGGGCTGGGCACGGCGGCCTTCGTCGCCTTCATCGCCCGCTCCACCCACCCGGCCTACACGGCAACGCAAATGGCGCTATTCACCAGCTTGGCCGCCGTGCCGCGCACCTTCATCAACGCCTCGGCCGGCTGGCTGGTGGAAATGATGGGCTGGACCAGCTTCTTCTGGCTGTGCGCGGCATTGGCGGTGCCGGGCATGCTGTTGTTGCTCAAGGTTGCGCCGTGGAATCTGCAGGATGCGGAGGCCAAACCGGTCGCCTGATTGTCGAGCGGCCAGTGCACTGGCCTGTTGCGGTCAACGGGCGCGGAACAGCGATTTTCGTACCGTCTGCCAGCCGCGCCAGACCACGAAGCCACGCTTCGTCCAGCGCCATGCCCGCTTGGGGCTGGCCACGACCAGAACGGCAACGGCAGCGACCACCGCCGCCGGATGATGCTTGAGCCAGTCGACACCGGCCAGTGCCTTGTCGGCTCCGCCCAAGGCATTTTCCAGCGGCGCGATATGCTTGTTGAGGTCTTCGCGCTGTGCGGCGATGCGGGCGCGTAGTGCGCCATGGCGCACCGCGACCTCAAGCCGGCTGGAACTCACTGGACATCCTTGCGCCGCCGCAACTGAGCCATGTCGGCTTCCAGTTCGGCGAGACTGCCGCGAAATATCTTGCTGGGCTGCGCCATCTGGCTGCGCAACGACGCGAAGACCAGCAAGCCGACACCAAGGAACAAGGCAGCCGCCAAGCCAAAGACCAGCACGCGCTGCTCCCAGAAAGCCACCGCCAGACAGCACACGACCATCACGGTACCCAAGGCGAACAACCAAGCCGCCCCGATCGCCTTGGCCCACAGCGACATGAGGCGGAACTTCTCTTCCTCAAGCTCATTGACGAGAAGTTCGGCGCGCGTCTTGCCGATCGCGAGCAGCGTCGCGACCAGATTTTTCAGGGCGACGAAAAGGCCTTCGCGGCCTGCCTCGCCGCCCGATCCTGCGGACATGTTTGCGAACTGCGGGTTAGCGACGGCCGATCAGCACGCCAAGGGCGAGCCCGACGGCAGCGGCAACACCGACAGCCTTCCACGGTTCTTCATGCACGAAATCGTCGGTGGCGCGAGCCGCCGCCTTGGTCTTGTCGACCAGCGCGACTTCGAGATCGACAATACGCTCCTTGGCGTCACGCAGACGGACAGCCAGACGCTCGCGCAGATCGCCCACTTTTTCGCCGGCGGCGCCGGCCGTGGCACGCAGCAATTCTTCGGTGTCAGAAATCACGACCTTGAGGTCGGAAACCAGTTTTTCCTTGTTGGCAACGCTCATTTCTTCAGCCATTTTCAATCTCCCGAGTAGCGGTTATTCATCAGCACAGATTATCCCGTTCATGTGACGAAAGCAATTCACAAATCCCATTCGTAGTCGATGATCAGCGGCGCATGGTCGGAAAAGCGCTCAGCCTTGTAGATTTCTGCGCGGCGCACGCTGGCCGCCAGTTCCGGCGTGGCAATCTGGTAGTCAATCCGCCACCCGACATTCTTGGCCCAGGCCTGACCGCGGTTGCTCCACCAGGTATACGAATCGCCGGTCGCCTCGGGATGCAATTGGCGATAGACATCGACCCAGCCCTGCTCATCGAATACCTGGGTCAGCCAAGCGCGCTCTTCGGGCAGGAAACCGGAGTTTTTCTGGTTGGATTTCCAGTTCTTGAGATCGATTTCCTTGTGTGCGATGTTCCAGTCGCCGCATAGCACGATGTCGCGCCCTTCGGCGCGAAGCGCGGCAAGATGCGGCAAAAACGCGTCGAGAAATCGGAATTTCGCCTCCTGGCGTTCGGGCGAAGACGAACCGGAGGGCAAATACAGCGAAATGACCGACAAATTTCCGAAATCGGCGCGGATATAGCGCCCTTCGGCATCGAATTCGGGGTGCTCGAAGCCCTCGATCACGCGGTCCGGCTGCTTCCGGCTCCAGATGCCGACACCGCTGTAACCTTTCTTTTCTGCCGCATGATAGTAAGCGTGCATGCCATCCGGCATCCGCATTTCCGGTGTCAAATCCGGCAATTGTGCCTTGAGTTCCTGCAGGCAGACGATGTCGGGGGCCTGCGCAGCAGCCCAAGGGAGCACGTTTTTGCTCCAGGCACTGCGGATACCATTGAGATTCAGGGAGATGATGCGTAACATTCGATGGGTTCGCGCCGTGATACTGCGGTGTGCAGGATTGGAAAAGTATGGACTTTCGACAGGAATTCATCGAATTCGCCCTTGGCTGCAAAGTGCTGCGCTTCGGGGAATTCAAGACCAAGGCGGGGAGAATGTCCCCGTATTTTTTTAACGCCGGGCTGTTCAACGATGGACAGTCGTTGGCGCGTCTGGCGGAATTCTACGCCAAAGCGGCCGAAGCCGGCGGCGTGCAATTCGACATGCTGTTCGGGCCGGCCTACAAGGGCATTCCACTGGTCGCCGCCATCTCGATGGCGCTCGCCCAGCGCGGGCAAAATTTCCCGTTCGCTTTCAACCGCAAGGAAGCCAAGGATCACGGCGAAGGCGGCAATATCGTCGGCGCGCCGCTGACCGGGCGGGTGCTGATCGTCGACGACGTGATCTCGGCCGGCACGTCGGTACGCGAATCGGTCGAACTGATCCGCGCCGCCGGTGCCACACCCGCCGCCGTGCTGATCGCCCTCGATCGCCAGGAGCGTGGTCTAGGCGAGCTATCTGCAGTTCAGGAAGTGCAGCGCGACTACGGCATTCCGGTTGTCGCTGTCGCCGGCCTGGGCGACCTAATGGCCTATCTTGAACATCACCCGGAATTTTCAACTCATCGGACAGCCGTCGCGCGCTATCGGGAGCAATATGGTGTCAGTGCTTAAGTATTCGGCCAGTCTCGTTATTCTTGTCACCGCCTTGTCGACTCAGGCAAATGCGCAGACAGGACCGGGACGATTTTTTTGCTGCGAAGGCGGCCGCATTTGCGGCGATTCGCTGCCCGAGCAGTGCCGTGGCAAGGCCTACCGCATACTCGACAGTGGCGGCAACGTGCTCAAGGAAGTCGGCCCGCCGCTGACGCCGGAGCAAAAGGCACAGGCCGCCGCCGAAGCCCAGCGCAAGAAGGAACAGGAAGAGCACGCCAAGGAACTCCGGCGAAAGGATCAGGCGCTACTGGATACCTACGCCACACCTCAGGATATCGATCTTGCCCAGAGCAAGGCCGAGGCCGATGTCAATCTGTCCATCAAGGCGGCCGAAGATCGGATTGCGGCAGCGCGCAAGACACGCAAGAAATTCGAGGACGAGGCCGAATTCTACAAAAAGAAGACCGTGCCGCCGGAAGTTGCCAAAGGCCTGCGCGATGCTGACCACGAGATCAAGACGCAGCAGGAACTGCTCGACGTCAAGCAAGGTGACGCGGCAACGATCAAGGCCAAATACGACGCCGACCGCAAACGCTACGCCGAGCTGACCGGCCGTACCGCTACGCCACCACCCGCCAAACCAGGCACGACGCCCGCCACCGGGCAGCCGCGCTGATCAACCGGCCAGTTTTTTCCGCAACAGGTCGTTGACTTGTTGCGGATTGGCCTTGCCCTTGGCCGCCTTCATCACCTGACCGACCAGCGCATTGAAGGCCTTTTCCTTGCCGGCCCTGAATTCGGCGACGTTGGCAGCGTTGGCGGCGAGCACCTCGTCGACGATCGCCTCGATGGCGCCGCTGTCGGTAATCTGCTTCAGGCCCTGTTTTTCGATGATCTCGTCGGCCGTCGCCCCTTCGCCGTTCCACAAGGCCTCGAACACCTTCTTGGCGATGTTGTTGGAAATGGTGTTGTCGGCGATACGCAGGATCAGGCCGGCCAGCTGGCTGGCGGAAACCGGCGAATCGGACAAGTCGCGGCCTTCCTTGTTGAGGCGAGCAGCAAGATCGACCATGACCCAGTTGGCGCAGGGCTTGGCATTGGCCTTGCCGGCACCTGCCACGGTCGACTCGAAAAAGGCGGCCATTTCCTGGCTGGCAGTCAGGGTCGTCGCATCGTAGGCCGACAGACCGAGATCGCTGACGAAGCGCTCACGCATCTGGCCTGGCAGTTCAGGCAGTTCGTGCTTGACGCGAGCGATCCAGTCGGTGGAAATGATCAGCGGCAGCAGGTCGGGATCGGGGAAATAGCGGTAGTCGTGCGCGTCTTCCTTGCTCCGCATCATGCGCGTTTCGCCGGTATCCGGGTCGAACAGCACAGTCGCCTGCATGATCTTGCGCCCTTCCTCGATTTCGTTGATCTGCCAATGGACTTCGTAGTCGATGGCTTCCTTGAGGAAACGGAAGGAATTCAGGTTCTTGATTTCGCGGCGGGTACCGAATTCCGCCTGGCCCTTGGGGCGCACCGAAACGTTCGCGTCGCAGCGGAAGGAGCCTTCCTGCATGTTGCCGTCGCAGATGCCGATCCAGCGCACCAGCGCGTGCAGGGCGCGGGCGTAGGCGACGGCCTCGTCGGAAGAGCGCATGTCGGGTTCGGAAACGATTTCGAGCAGCGGTGTGCCGGCCCGGTTGAGGTCGATGCCCGACTTGCCGTGGAAATCCTCGTGCAGCGACTTGCCGGCATCCTCTTCGAGGTGGGCCCGGGTCAGGCGGACGGATTTCTCGTACGCCTTGTCGCCCTGGCCGACCTGCACGGTGATGGCGCCGCCGACGACGACCGGCAGCTCCATCTGGCTGATCTGGTAGCCCTTGGGCAGATCGGGATAAAAGTAGTTCTTGCGGGCAAAAACCGACTTCTGCGCTACTTCGGCGCCGATCGCCAGGCCGAAACGGATGGCGCACTCGACCGCCTGCTTGTTGAGCACCGGCAGCACGCCGGGCAGCGCCAGGTCGACCGCGCAGGCCTGGGTATTCGGTGCGGCGCCGAAGGCCGTCGAGGCGCCGGAAAAGATCTTTGTCGCCGTCGCCAGTTGCGCGTGCGTTTCGATGCCGATCACCACTTCCCACTGTGTCATAGCTTCATCCGTCTCAGAAACACTGCCCGTTCTTGGCCTCGACCATGATCGGCCACAAATAATCGAAGGCCTTTCCGTCGCAGGATTTGGGGCAGCTGTTGAATGCAATTGTAACTTTCGGCCCCTGCTCCCACATGCGGACCAGGCAACCGGTTTCCTTCTTGTGGCGCAACAGGGCCTGCGGCAGCTTCTCGACCTGGTCGAATTCCTTGAGGTCGAAGCGGCAGGTGCCATGCCCCTTCATGCTGACCTGGGCGACGAACTTCTGGACATTCGCCTCCTTGACCAGCAAGTCGAGCCGGGTCTGGGTGCCGATCGCATCGCGATGCGAGCAACGCGACCGGACATTGAGCGGCCGGGTCGGTTGCGGCTTGAGGTTGCGGCCGGCCAGGTATTTCAGCGTCGAGTTCTTGAACTTCGGCGTCTCTTCCTTGACCTCGGGCGCCTCGGCCGGCGGCGCCTCGACCACGGCCGGCGCTTCCGGCGCCTTGGGCGTCTCGGCGCAGCCGGCCGCCAGCACGGCGACCAGCAGGGCTAGGGCCAGCCGCATCTCAGACCAGTCCGGCCGGGCACCGGGTATGCCAGTCGGTAGCCTGCTGGTAGCGGTGGGCGACGTTGAGCAGTTGCCCTTCGGCGAAATAGTTGCCGATCAGCTGCAGGCCGACCGGCAAGCCGCCGACGAAGCCGCAGGGCACCGACATGCCGGGCAGGCC
>JAEUOH010000200.1 GCA_016790845.1 Dechloromonas sp. | reverse complement strand
GGCATTGGGGTATTTCAGTTCAGAGCGGCTTCGATGGCGGCGAGCAGGATGGGATCGTCCGGCGTCACATCCGGTGCGAAGCGCTGGATGGCCTGGCCGTTGCGGTGGACCAGGAATTTCTCGAAGTTCCACAGGACATCGCTGTCATGCAGCGGCAGCAGCTTGTATTCGGCCAGCTTTTCGCGCAAATCGCTGTTGGCGGGGGCGACGCTGGCCGGCTGGGCGGCGATCAGGGCGGCGTAGAGCGGGTGGCGGGGTTCGCTGTTGATCTGGGTCTTTTCAAAGAGCGGGAAGCGGACGCCGTAGCTGGCGGTACAGAAGCTCTGGATTTCCTCGGCGCTGCCCGGCTCCTGCGCGGCGAAGTCGTTGCAGGGAAAGCCCAGCACTTGCAGGCCACGCTCGCGGAATTTCTCGAACAGGCTTTCGAGGCCGGCGTATTGCGGCGTGAAGCCGCATTTCGAGGCGAGGTTCACGATCAGCAGCACCTGCCCCTGGAATTCGGCGAGCGTGGTCGGGCTACCGTCGAGGCGCTTGAGCGGGATGTCGTAGAGGGGCGTGTTCATAGTGTTGTTCTCTCGGGGTTGGGGGCGGATGCGATTTTACGCACTGGCGCGGCAAACGAGCGGCCTGTTGCGGTCGACCGCCAAAAAGCATCGAAAATGGGCGCGACCCTCGCGGCGACGCGCCCATTGTTTTCGTGGCCGTTGGCAGCGCTAGCGAATGACGAGCACGCTGTCGTCCCACGCCGGGTGCTTCTCGTAGCCCAGCAGGTTAACGATGGTGGCGGCGATGTTCGATAGCCCGCAGGTGTCGGTCTGTTGCAGGCCGAGTTTGCCGCCGGAGACGTTGTCATAAAGGATCAGCGGCACCGGGTTCAACGTGTGCGCGGTCTTGGCCTTGAAGCTGCCGTCCTTGTTCTGCGCCGGCAGCTTGGTCTTCTTGTCGAGTTCGAACATCTCGTCGGCGTTGCCGTGGTCGGCGGTGATCAGCGCGACGCCACCGGCGGCATCGATGGCTTGCAGCACCCGGGCGAGCGAGAGATCGACGGCTTCGATGGCAATGCGCGCGGCATCAAAGTTGCCGGTGTGGCCGACCATGTCGCCGTTGGCGAAGTTGCAGCGCAGGGTCTTGTATTGGCCGCTCTTGATGGCGGCGATCATCGCGTCGGCGATTTCGGCGGCCTTCATCCACGGGCGCTGCTCGAAGGGCACGACGTCGCTGGGCACTTCTTCCCAGGTTTCGCCCGCGAACTTGCCGGAGCGGTTGCCGTTCCAGAAGTAGGTGACGTGGCCGAACTTCTGCGTTTCGGAGCAGGCGTATTGCGTCATGCCCAGCTTGCTGAACCACTCGCCGGAGGTGTCCTTGATGGCCGGCGGCGCGACCAGGAAGCGAGCCGGCAGCTTGAGATCGCCGTCGTACTGGAGCATGCCGGCGTAGGTGACCTTGGGCGCGCGCACTCGGTCGAACTTGTCGAAGGCGGCTTCTTCAAAAGCGCGGGTGATTTCGATGGCGCGGTCGCCGCGGAAGTTGTAGAAAACCACCGAGTCGCCGTCTTCGATGGTGCCGATGGGCTGGCCGTTTTCAGCAATCACGAATTCCGGCAAATCCTGGTCGATGGTGCCGGGATTCTGCTCACGCAGGCCGTTGACCGCAGCAGTCGCGTTGGCAAACTGAGGGCCTTGCCCAAGGACGTGGGTTTTCCAGCCGCGTTCGACCATCGCCCAGTTGGCATCGTAGCGGTCCATCGTGATGTACTGGCGGCCACCGCCCGAGGCGATGCGGGCATCGAAACCATCGGTGGACAATTCGGCAAGGAAAGCCTCGAACGGCACGACGTATTCCAGCGCGCTGGTTTCCGGCACGTCGCGGCCATCGAGCAGTGCATGGATGCGCACGGTCTTGATGCCTTCGGCCTTGGCCTGGACGACCATGGCCTTGAGGTGGTCGATATGGCTATGGACGTTGCCGTCCGAGAAAAGCCCGATGAAATGAATCACCCCGCGACCGGCTTTCGCGCCGGCCACGATCTGCTGCCAGGCCGCGCCCTGCCAGATGGCACCATCGGCAATCGCGTTGGCGACCAGCGCCGCACCCTGGCTGTAAACCTGCCCGGCGCCGATGGCATTGTGGCCGACTTCCGAATTGCCCATGTCGTCATCCGAGGGCATGCCGACAGCGGTGCCGTGGGCGCGCAGGCGGATGTTCGGGTAATCGGCGAACAGGCGGTCGAGCGTCGGTTTCCTGGCGGCGGCGATGGCGCTGCCGACATCGGTTTTCGGCAGGCCGTAGCCATCCATGACGATGGTGACGACCGGCCCTTGAATCCCAGCGAACGAGGCGAGTTTTTGGAGCATTTTATTGATTCCTGCGCGAAAAAATGTGGCACCCGGCGGTGCCGAAACATTCAAGTATCCGCGCCCGGCATGCCCCAGTCAATCCAAGCCCTGCCCGCCCCGGCTATAATTGCGCCTTTGAAATAGCCCGAGAACAGCATCATGGAAGCCGAACACATCAACAGCATCTCCAACAAGCTCGACGACCTGGCGCAGCGCGCCGCCGAGCTGCGGAGGTATCTTTGACTACGACCAGAAACGCGAGCGCCTGACCCTCCTGAATCAGGAGATGGAAGACCCGAAAATCTGGGACGACGCCAAGCGTGCCCAGGAACTCGGGCGCGAGAAAAAGTCGCTGGAAAACATCGTGCTGGTGCTGGAGGAAGTCCAGACGGGCCTCGACGACGGCCGCGAGCTCTTCGACATGGGCAAGGAAGACGGCGACGAGGACACCCTGCTTGCTGTCGAGGCCGATAACGCGGCGCTCGAAGCCAAGGTCGCCGCCCTCGAATTCCGCCGCATGTTCAACAATCCGTCCGACCCGAGGCCCTGCTTCCTGGAAATCCAGGCCGGCGCCGGCGGCACGGACGCGCAGGACTGGGCCTCGATGCTGCTGCGCATGTACCTGAAATACGGCGAGAAGAAGGGCTTCACCGTCGAGGTCATGGAAGAATCGGAAGGCGACGTGGCCGGCATCAAGAGCGCCACCGTCAAATTCACCGGCGACTACGCCTACGGCACCCTGCGTACCGAAACCGGCATTCACCGTCTGGTGCGCAAGTCGCCGTTCGACTCCAATGCGCGCCGCCATACCAGCTTTACCTCGGTCTTCGTCTTCCCGGAAGTCGACGACTCGATCGAAATC
>JAEUOH010000140.1 GCA_016790845.1 Dechloromonas sp. | reverse complement strand
GAGCATTTCGGCCGCATCTTTTTCAACCAGGCCAACCTGTCGGCCCAGGGCATCCCGCAAATCGCTGCGGTGATGGGTTCGTGCACGGCGGGCGGCGCCTACGTGCCGGCGATGTGCGACGAGTCGATCATCGTCAAGAATCAGGGCACCATCTTTCTCGGCGGTCCGCCGCTGGTCAAGGCGGCGACCGGCGAAGTGGTTTCGGCCGAAGACCTCGGCGGGGCCGACGTGCATACGCGCATTTCCGGCGTCGTCGATCATCTGGCCGAAAACGATGCCCACGCGCTGGCCATTGCCCGCCGCATCGTGAAGGATCTGAACTGGCAGAAGCAGCCGCCGGTATCGCTGACCGCGCCGGCCGAACCGGCCTACGCCGCCGAAGAACTGTACGGCGTCATCCCGACCGACAGCAAGAAGCCCTTCGACGTCCGCGAAATCATCGCCCGCATCGTCGATGGCTCCGACTTCGACGAATTCAAGGCGCGCTACGGCACCACGCTGGTCTGCGGCTTCGCGCGGATTTACGGCTACCCGGTCGGCATCGTCGCCAACAACGGCATCCTGTTCTCCGAATCGGCCCTGAAAGGCGCGCACTTCATCGAACTCTGCGCCCAGCGCGGCATCCCGCTCGTCTTTCTGCAGAACATCACCGGTTTCATGGTCGGCCGCAAGTACGAAAACGGTGGCATCGCCCGCGATGGCGCCAAAATGGTCACCGCGGTGGCCACCGCCAAGGTGCCGAAATTCACCGTCGTCATCGGCGGCTCGTTCGGCGCCGGCAACTATGGCATGTGCGGCCGCGCCTACTCACCGCGATTCCTGTGGATGTGGCCGAACGCCCGCATTTCGGTGATGGGCGGCGAACAGGCGGCCGGTGTGCTGGCCACCGTCAAGCGCGATGGCATGGAAGCCGCCGGCAAGACCTGGAGCGCCGAGGAAGAAGCTGCCTTCAAGGCACCGATCCGCGAGCAGTACGAGACGCAGGGGCACCCCTACTACGCCTCGGCCCGGCTGTGGGACGACGGCATCATCGACCCGGCCGACACCCGCCGCGTACTCGGCCTCGGGCTGTCGGCGTCGATGAATGCGCCGGCCGAAGCGACGAAGTTCGGCATCTTCCGGATGTAAGGCGATGTACGTCCCCAGGCACTTTGCAGAAGACGATGTCGCCGAGATGCACGCCCTGATGCGTGCCAATCCGCTCGCTACGCTGGTCACCCACGGCCCGGACGGTTTGAACG
>JAEUOH010000136.1 GCA_016790845.1 Dechloromonas sp. | reverse complement strand
AGCTGCTTCCAGATCGTGTGACATGCCCATCGACAGCGTGTCGAGCGGCAGGCCGTCTGCCCTTAGCTGATTGTAAATGCTGCGCAGGCGGCCGAAGGCGGCGCGCTGTGCGCAAGCGTCATCGGTCGCTTCGGGAATCGCCATCAGTCCGCGCAGACGCAGGCGCGGCAAGACGGAAACGGCGCGGCACAAGGATAGGGCTTCTTCGGCGGCGCAACCGCTCTTGCTTGTCTCACCGGAAACATTCACCTGAACGCAAACCTGAAGTGCCGGAAACGCGGGCGGTCGTTGTGCCGAGAGGCGCTCGGCGATCTTGAGCCGCTCGATGGAATGCACCCAGGCAAAGTTTTCGGCCACCAGCCTTGTCTTGTTGCTTTGCAGCGGCCCGATGAAATGCCAGGTCAAATCGAGGTCGACCGTAGCCAAGGCCTTGGCTACACCTTCCTGCACGTAATTTTCGCCAAATGCTCGCTGGCCGGCGCGGGTGGCCTCGATGACACGGTCGACGGGCCAGGTTTTGCTGACGGCCAGCAATTCGACTTCCTCTGGCCTTCGTCCGGCGGCGATTGCTGCCTCGGCGATACGTGCCCTGACGGCTTGCAGGTTGGAGGCGATTGCGCTCATAATTGTTTGGAATTCTCTGACTCTCAAGAAGTATACACGTGCCCTAAGGACGATCCGTATGGACATCACCGAACTGCTGGCCTTTGGTGTCAAGAACAAGGCCTCCGACCTTCACCTTTCCTCCGGGCTGCCGCCGATGATCCGAGTCCATGGCGACGTCAGGCGTATCAACCTGCCGCCCATGGAACACAAGGACGTGCACGGCATGGTGTACGACATCATGAGCGACACCCAGCGCAAGATCTACGAGGAGACGTTGGAGTGCGACTTCTCGTTCGAAATTCCCAACCTGGCCCGTTTCCGTGTCAATGCCTTCAATCAGCAGCGGGGGGCCGGTGCGGTATTCCGGACCATTCCCTCAAAGATCCTGACGCTGGAAGATCTGAACTGCCCGAAGATTTTCAAGGACATTTCCGAATACCCGCGCGGCATCGTGTTGGTCACCGGGCCGACCGGCTCCGGAAAGTCGACGACGCTGGCGGCGATGGTCAATCACATCAACGAAAACGACTACGCGCATATCCTGACGGTCGAGGATCCGATCGAATTCGTCCATGAAGCCAAAAAGTGTCTGATCAACCAGCGCGAAGTCGGGCCGCACACGCTGTCCTTCGCCAATGCGCTGCGCTCGGCGCTACGTGAAGATCCGGACGTCATCCTGGTCGGCGAAATGCGCGACCTCGAAACCATCCGCCTGGCGCTGACCGCGGCGGAAACCGGTCACCTGGTGTTCGGCACGCTGCATACTTCGTCGGCGGCCAAGACCGTCGACCGTATCGTCGACGTTTTCCCGGCTGCGGAAAAGGAAATGGTTCGTTCAATGCTTTCCGAATCGTTGCGCGCGGTCATTTCGCAAACCCTGCTCAAGACCAAGGATGGCAATGGGCGGGTCGCGGCGCACGAAATCATGATCGGCACCCCGGCCATCCGCAACCTGATCCGTGAAAACAAGGTTGCGCAGATGTATTCGGCGATCCAGACCGGCCAGAACTTCGGCATGCAGACGCTGGACCAGAACCTGCTCGAACTGGTGCGGCGCAACGTGGTATCCGGTGTAGAAGCCAGGTCGCGGGCCACCAACAAGGACAATTTCCCCGGCTAAGCCGGCGGCGAACATCAGGAGAGGGAACGTTATGGAACGCGATCAGGCAATGAAATTCATGCACGACCTCCTGCGCCTGATGGTGCAGAAGAAGGGGTCGGACTTGTTCATCACCGCCAGTTTTCCACCGGCGATCAAGGTGGATGGCAAGATCACCCCGGTGTCCAACCAGATCCTGACGCCCCAGCATACGGCCGAGCTGGCGCGTTCGATCATGAACGATCGGCAATCGGCGGAGTTCGAGGCGACCAAGGAATGCAACTTCGCGATCTCGCCGGCCGGCATTGGCCGCTTCCGCGTCAATGCGTTCATCCAGCAAGGCCGGGTCGGTGTCGTTTGCCGGACTATCAACCAGACCATTCCGACCATCGACGAGCTGGGGCTGCCAGCGGTGCTCAAGGATGTCGCGATGACCAAACGCGGTCTCGTCATCTTCGTCGGCGGCACCGGTACCGGCAAGACGACTTCCCTGGCTGCGCTCGTCGATTACCGTAACGAGAACACATACGGCCACATCATCACGATCGAGGATCCGATCGAATTCGTGCACGAGCACAAGAACTGCATCGTCACCCAGCGCGAAGTCGGGGTCGATACCGACGACTGGAAGCCGGCGCTGAAGAATACCCTGCGCCAGGCGCCGGATGTCATCCTGATGGGCGAAATCCGCGACCGCGACACCATGGACTACGCCATCGCCTTCGCCGAAACCGGCCACCTGTGCCTGGCCACGCTGCACGCGAACAGTTCCAACCAGGCCATCGACCGCATTATCAACTTCTTCCCGGAGGAGCGTCGCCACCAGTTGCTGATGGATCTGTCGCTCAATCTGCGCGGCATGATCTCGCAGCGCCTGATTCCCAAGAAGGACGGCAAGGGCCGCCTGGCGGCAATCGAGGTCATGCTCAATTCGCCTTACATCTCCGACCTAATCTTCAAGGGCGAGGTCGGCGAAATCAAGGAAGCGATGAAGAAATCGCGCGAACTGGGCATGCAGAC
>JAEUOH010000121.1 GCA_016790845.1 Dechloromonas sp. | reverse complement strand
TCGCCGTTTTCGGCCGTTAATACGAGTCGACCGTAGCTGTCGCGCTCAAGTTGGAAATTTGCGTTGGCCATGGTTCGTTCAGACGGGCAGGGCTTTCGGGAGCTCGGGGGCGCGCGGCAACTGGTCTTCGGTATCGACGTTGCGGGCCTGCGCCATGTAGAGCTTGTAGTAGTGGCCTTCCTCGGCCATCAGCTGGTCGTGGTTGCCGATTTCGACGATGCGGCCGCGGTCCATGACCACCAGCCGGTCGGCCTTGCGCAGCGTGCTCAGGCGGTGGGCGATAGCGATGGTGGTGCGGCCCTTGACCAGATTGTCGAGCGCCTTCTGGATTTCCTTTTCGGTTTCGGTATCGACCGCCGAGGTCGCTTCGTCGAGGATCAGGATTCGCGGGTCGATCAACAGGGCACGGGCGATGGAAATGCGCTGGCGCTCACCGCCGGACAGGCCCTGGCCGCGTTCGCCGACCAGCGAGTCGTAACCGTGCGGCAGGCGCAGGATGAACTCGTGGGCATGAGCGGCGCGGGCGGCGGCGATGATTTCGGCACGCGTCGCATTCGGCTTGCCGTAGGCGATGTTGTCGGCAATGGTGCCGAAGAAGAGGAAAGGCTCTTGCAGGACGAGGCCGATGTGCTGGCGGAATTCGGCGACCGGCACCGACCGGACATCGACGCCGTCGATCAGAACCTGGCCTTCGGTGACGTCGTAGAAGCGGCAGATCAGGTTCACCAGCGTGGACTTGCCGGAGCCGGAATGGCCGACCAGACCGATCATCTCGCCGGGCTGGATGACCAGATCGACATCCTTGGTGACGGCGCGGGTGCCATAGCGGAAGCTTGCCTTCTTCAGCTCAAGCTGGCCGGTGACCTTGGAAAGATGCACCGGGTTGCTCGGCTCGGGCACGCTCGAGACGTGGTCGAGGATGTCGAATATGCGCTTGGTGCTGGAGGCGGCGCGCTGGGTGGCGGATACGATGCGGCTCATCGAATCGAGGCGGGTGTAGAAGCGGCCGATGTAGGCGAGGAAGGCGGTGAGCACGCCGACCGTGATCTCGTTTTTGGAGATCTGCCAGATGCCGAAGGCCCAGACGACGAGCAGGCCGACCTCGGTCAGCAGCGTGACCGTCGGCGAGAACAGCGACCAGGTCTTGTTCAGCTTGTCGTTCATCGCCAGATTGTGCTCGTTGGCGGCGCGGAAGCGCTCGGCCTCGCGTTTTTCCTGGGCGAAGGCCTTGACGACGCGGATGCCGGGGATGGTGTCGGCCAGCACGTTGGTGACCTCGGCCCAGACGCGGTCGATCTTCTCGAAGCCGGTGCGCAGTTTTTCGCGCACGTAATGGATCATCCAGCCGATGATCGGCAGCGGCAGCAGGGTGACCAGCGCCAGCCAGGGGTTGATACTGAACAGGATGACCGCGGTCATCACGATCATCAGCACATCGGTCGCGAAGTTGAGCAGATCGAGCGACAGGAAGACGTTGATGCGGTCGGTTTCGCTGCCGATGCGCGCCATCAGGTCGCCGGTGCGCTTGCCGCCGAAGTATTCGAGCGACAGGCCGAGCAGGTGTTCGTAGGTCGTCGTTCTCAGGTCGCGACCCATGCGTTCCGAGACCAGGGCCAGGATGTAGGTGCGGATCCAGCCGAGCAGCCAGGCAAGGGCGGCGGCGCCGAGCAGGCCGCCGAGATAGAGGGAGACCAGCGACCAGTCGATCGGCTTGCCGTTCTGGAACGGGATCAGCACGTTGTCCATCAGCGGCATGGTCAGGTAGGGCGGCACCAGCTGGGCGGCGGTCGAAGCCAGGGTCAGAAGGAAGCCGCTGAGCAGCTGCCAGCGGTAGGGGCGGGCGAAACGCCAGAGGCGGAACAGAGTCCACGTCGACGGGGCCGCCGTTTCTTCGCGGGTGCAGATCGGGCATTCGTCTTCGCCCGGCGGGATCGGTGCCTTGCATTTTGGGCAAATATCATCGGTCGACCGCAACACAGGCCGGCCACCGACGATGCTGTCGCGATGCAGGTCGAATTCGCCTATCACGCGCAACGCTGCGAGGTTGCGGCTCAGCGTGTAGCGCCAGTTGGCGAGGCGGCCATTCTGGTCGACCAGTTCCAGCGCGCCGACCCCGGCGTGGTCGTGGTGGTTGAGGGCGAGACCGGCGCGCAATGGCCATTCCTGCCATTCGCCGACACCGGGGGCGCGCGCCAGCAGGCGGCGGTCGGTGACGAGAACCAGGCCGCTGGCGAACTGCAGGCGGGCATCGAGGTCTATTTCCAGCCAGGCCTGGATCTTCTCGCCTGCGGCCAGTTGCGGCTCGATTTCGGTAGCCCAGCGGCCGGGGAGCGCCAGTTCGTTGCTGGCGGCGTTCTGTGGATTAGGGGTCATCGAGCGAGTATACCGCAAGGCTTTGGAAGCCCGTTTAACGCCCCATTTTTTCAGCGGTTGACTCACGTCAAGGAGTCGCCGGGCCGGCTGCCGTTGAATACGACGAAGCCCCGAACAAGGAATTCCATGTTTCGCATCTCCCAGTACATGCAGGAAATCGCCGCGCCGACGGCGCTCGGCCCCAAGCGCAACCCGCCCGGTCCAGTGGTCATCTGGAACCTGATCCGGCGCTGCAACCTGACCTGCAAGCATTGCTATTCGATATCTGCCGACACCAATTTCCCCGGCGAGCTGACCACTGAGCAGGTCTATACGGTGATGGACGACCTCAAGGCTTTCCGCGTGCCGGTGCTCATCCTGTCCGGCGGCGAGCCGCTGCTGCGCCCGGACATTTACGACATCGCCAAGCGGGCCAAGTCCCAAGGCTTCTACGTCGGCTTGTCGTCGAACGGCACACTGATCGACGAGCGAAACATCGACCGCATCGCCGAATGCGATTTCAATTATGTCGGCGTCTCACTCGACGGCATCCGCGAAACGCATGACAAGTTTCGCCGCCTGGACGGCGCCTTCGAGGCGTCGCTGAAGGGTGTCCGGCTCTGTCGCGACCTCGGCCTGAAGATTGGCGTCCGCTTCACGATGACCCAGGACAACGCACACGACCTGCCCGGCCTGTTGAAGCTGGTCGAGGACGAGGGCATCGACCGTTTCTACTTCTCGCATCTCAACTACGCCGGGCGCGGCAACAAGAATCGCAAGGACGACGCCCAGTACCAGCTGACGCGGCGGGCGATGGATCTGCTGTTCGACACCTGCTGGGAGTACAGGCAGCGCGGCCTGGAGAAAGAATTCACGACCGGCAACAACGATGCCGATGGCGTCTATTTCCTACATTGGGTGCGGCGCCGCTTCCCCGATTCGGCCGCCCACGTCGAAGCCAAGCTGCGCCAGTGGGGCGGCAACTCGTCGGGCGTCAATGTCGCCAACATCGACAATCTCGGCAACGTGCACCCGGACACCATGTGGTGGCACCACAACCTGGGCAACGTCAAGGAGCGGCCGTTTTCGGAAATCTGGCCGGATACCTCGGATGCGCTGATGGCCGGCCTCAAGCAGCACCCGCGGGCGGTCAAGGGACGCTGCGGCACCTGCGCCTATCTTCAGATCTGCAACGGCAACACCCGGGTTCGTGCTCAGCAGATGACCGGCGACGCCTGGGCGGAAGACCCGGGCTGCTATCTTTCCGACGAGGAAATCGCATCATGAGGTGGAATATCCTGATCCCGGCCGGCTTTGCCGCCTGTACCCTGCTGATGATGGCCGATCTGGCGCAGGCCGCCGATGCGCCGGGGGCCTACAAGGAGCACTGCGCCGCCTGCCACGGCGACGCGAGGCTCGGCGGTATCGGCCCGGCGCTGATCCCGGAAAACCTGGCCCGGTTGCGCAAGGCCGAGGCGGAAAAGGTTATCAAGGAGGGGCGCCCGGCGACCCAGATGCTCGGTTTTGGTGACAGTCTGTCAGGTGATGAGATCAAGGCGCTGGTTGATTTCGCCTACACGCCGATCAAGCCGATGCCGGCCTGGGGCGAGAAGGAAATCGGCGCCTCGCGCATCGTTTATGAAAAGCAGCCCTTGCCGGACAAACCGGTGTTCAAGGCCGATCCAATGAACCTGTTCGTTGTGGTCGAGAGCGGCGACCATCATGTGTCCATCCTTGACGGTGACAAGCTCGAACCGATCCACCGCTTCCAGTCGCGCTTTGCCCTGCACGGCGGGCCGAAATTCACGCCGGACGGCCGGTTCGTCTTTTTCGCTTCGCGTGATGGCTGGATCACCAAGTACGACCTATGGAATCTGAAAGTGGTGGCCGAGGTGCGCGCCGGCATCAATACGCGCAACGCCGCGGTGTCCGGCGACGGCAAATGGGTGGCGGTGGCCAACTACCTGCCGCACAGTCTGGTCATCCTTGATGCCGATCTGAACCTGAAAAAAATCCTGCCGGTGAGCGACAAGGACGGTAAGACGACTTCGCGCGTTTCAGCGGTCTACGACGCCTCGCCGCGCCAGAGCTTCGTCGCCGCGCTGAAGGA
>JAEUOH010000106.1 GCA_016790845.1 Dechloromonas sp. | reverse complement strand
TGACTGGCCTCTGATGGCTAGAGCAACCACCTCACAAGAGCGTTCGTTCTCTGACGGTAGATATGACGGTAGACGCTCTTATGGGCAAACACAAAGCTAGGTTTTATGCGGGTTTCCGGCCATCGGAAATAATCGAGTGGGAATGAGTCAAGTACTGGTCATGCTGGGCGACGAGTACTTCATGCGCGAGGCCATTTCCATGGCCCATGCCGCTGAATGCCTGGGCGAAGTGCCGGTCGGGGCCATCGTGGTGCTCGACGGTGAAATCGTCGGCCGTGGCTTCAACAGCCCGATTGGCGAAAGTGACCCCACGGCCCACGCGGAAATTGCTGCGCTGCGCGATGCCGCGCGCAATCTCGGGAACTACCGGCTCCCGGGTTGCGAACTTTTCGTGACACTGGAGCCCTGCGCAATGTGCGCCGGGGCCATTCTTCACTCGCGCATCGCCCGGGTGGTCTACGGTGCCCGCGACCCGAAGACCGGCGTTCATGGCAGCGTGGTCGATCTGTTCGCCGTCGAGAGACTGAACCACCATACCGAAATTACCGGGGGCATTCTTGCCGAGGAATGCAGTGCAGTGCTTTCCGCTTTTTTCGCCGAGCGGCGCCGGAAGCAGCAGTGAAAATTCATATTTCTGTCGCCCGCCAATTGCTTACGCTGCTCGATGACAATGGGCAGACGATACGTGAATACGTGGTTTCCACCGGCAAGGCTGGGGTCGGGGAAATGTTCGGCAGCTTCCAGACACCGCGCGGTCGACACCTGATTCGGGCCAAGATCGGTGCCGATGCGCCGGACAACACCATTTTCGTCCGGCGCCGGCCGACCGGGGAAGTCTGGTCGGCAGAACTGGAGAAAAGCCACCCCGGGCGCGACTGGATACTGACGCGGATACTCTGGCTTTCCGGCTGCGAGCCCGGGAAGAACCGCCTGGGTCGCGTCGATACGATGCGTCGCTTCATCTATATCCACGGTTCGCCGGATCGCGCCGAAATGGGCAAGCCGGGCTCGCATGGGTGCATCCGCATGCGCAATGCAGATATCGTCGAGTTGTTCGATCTGGTGCCTGCCTACACGGCGGTCGAAATTACCGAAGACTGAAGTGCGCGGCCTTCCGGGCCGAAACTGCGTTCCTCGAACGCGATCCGTCCATCATTGGATAGCGAAAGTACGGTCGATGCGCGCGTGCCGTAGTCTCTGGAGCGGACGAAGATCGCCGACAGCAGCCGTTCCCATTCCAGCGGCACGCCGGTATTGGGCAATTCGCCGTCCGGAACGATCTCATCGTCGGCCAGCACTTCGAACAGCGCTGCCCGATCCGGGAACTTGCGGATAGCCTGTGCAAAACCTTGGCGGGCGGTGAGCAACTTGGGCCATGGGCTATCCAGCAGGTGATTGGACAGCCCGTGGATTCCGGGCCCAAGTTCCTGGGGTAGGGCGCTGCGGTTGCTGCAGTACCACAGCGAATGCGGGTCGCCGACCAGCAGGTTGAAGCCGGAATAGTCATCCATATTCACCTGCGTGACATATTCTGCTGCCGATTGGCAGCCGGTCAGGAACGCTTGCGTCAGCTTGCCGCGAGAGAAAAGCCCTTTGGCCGCCCCGGGCTCGCGAACGTTGGTGACCGCTGCAAAGCGCCCGCTACGAGTGATTCCCAGCCATGTGCCGCCGGCCTCGAGATCACGGCCGCCGAAGACGTCGGACGACTCTGGCCAATAATCGGCAATGGCCGTTGGGCGTGCGTAGAATTCGTCGCGATTGGCGGCGACGATCAGCGGAAAATCCGGATGAACCCGCCAACCAACGACGATCAGGCACATTTTTGCCCTTTTTCAGGGGTTGACCGCAACAGCCTCAATTTTCGGGCCTTCGCGCGATCCAAGACGCAGGTTGTCGGCGAAGTTCGATTGCACGACTGCCAAGGCCTCATAACCGCCTGCCGGCGAAGGCGCGCCGCTGACGATCATGCCGCTCGCCGTATCGGGATTGTCCGGAGAATGCAGATCGGTACCCGGTACGAGGACCTGCTCGCCCTTGACGCGGAACAGGTGGCGCTTCACTTTGCCCAGATACTGGGTGCGCGCGACGATTTCCTGTCCCGGATAGCAACCCTTGTGAAAACTGACACCGCCGAGCTTTTCGAAATCGGCCATTTGCGGGACGAATTCTTCCTTGGTTGCCGCCGTGACCAGCGGAAAACCGGCCTGTATGTCCAGCCAGCGCCAAATTGGCAAGCCGGCTGGCATGGCCTTGGCGGAAAGCTTCTGCCAGACAGAGGGAGCTGTTTCCTGCGGCAGTACCGCAATATAACGCTGTGCGTCGAGCGCAATCACCCGCGCCGTATCGTTCGCCGCCCCGGTCATCGGCGCCGCAGGGCAGGGCAGCCCGGCATCAGCCAAGGCCGCCAATGCTTGCGGGCCGGCGACACCGATCAATGCCTGGCTGTCAGTCAGCGCCACCAGTTTGACCTTGGCGCGCAGGACGAACATCTGCAGGCGCTTCAGGGAGGCGGCTTCGAGGTCGGATGCCAGCGCCAATTGATAGGCATCCCCAGCTCGCCAGATCAGGAAGCTCGCCTGCATGCGGCCCTTGGCCGTACACCATGCCGAGTGCTGCACCTGGTCGGCGCTCAAGTGATTGATATCGCTAGTCAATTGGCCATGCAGAAAAGACTTGGCGTCCTCACCTGTGGCTTCGATCAGACCCAGGTGGGTCAGCGGCACCAGTACGGTACGTTCGCGCGCTGCCAGAAGTTCGCCGGCAGCATCGCCAAAGTGCGCGACTTCGTCTGCTCCGCTGTCGAAAACCGCTTCTGCGGATTCCAGAAAACTGCGCCAGTTGGGGTTCATGAGGGCTCCTGTTGGGGGTTTGCGATATTATAGCGGCCGTTCGATCAAGCCTGATTCCACTCGGGCATGACCCGATTGCAGCCAGCGAGTTCCCGTGCGTTCATTCCTCAAGTTTTTCCTGTTTCTCAGCCTCCTTTTCGTTGCACTCGCCGCTGCGGCCGTCTGGTGGGCGAATGCGCCGATCGCACTGCGCGAGGCCACGGTGGACTTCCGGATTACGCCAAAAAGCAGCTTGCGCTCCGCAGCCGCGCAGATGCAGGAGGCCGGCGTCGACATCAATGCCGATCTGCTTGCATTGCTGGCACGCTGGCAAGGGGGGGCTACGGGCATCAAGGCGGGGAGCTATTCGGTCAAGCGAGGAATTACGCCCAACCAATTATTGACCAAGTTGGTGCGGGGTGAGGTGACTCAGGGCGAAGTGTTGCTGGTCGAAGGCTGGACCTTCCGGCAATGGCGCGCCCGGCTTGATCAACATCCGGATCTGAAGCACGAGACACTGGGGCTCAGCGAAGCGGAAATTGCCAACCGGCTTGGCATCGACGGTGGAAAACTCGAGGGATGGCTGTTGCCCGATACCTATCTTTTCGACAAGCAGTCGAGCGATATCGAACTGCTGGCACGCGCCCATCGGGCAATGAAAAACAAGCTGGATCTGGCTTGGAATGAGCGTGCGCCTGGCCTTCCGTACAAGACTCCTTACGAAGTACTGATCATGGCCTCCATCGTCGAAAAGGAAACCGGGCGCAGCGACGACCGGGCGCAAGTCGCCGGTGTTTTTGTCAATCGCCTGCGCAAGGGCATGCTGTTGCAGACCGATCCAACGGTGATTTACGGTCTCGGAGAGACTTTTGACGGCAATTTGCGCAAGCGCGACCTGCAAACGGACACGCCGTACAATACCTACGCCCGTAGCGGGCTGCCGCCGACACCCATCGCCATGCCGGGTCTGGCGTCGATTCAGGCAGCCCTGCATCCGTCAGCCAACGACATGCTGTATTTTGTCGCGCGTGGCGACGGCAGCAGTCATTTTTCACGTACCCTGGATGAACATAACAAGGCAGTCAGCAAATACCAGAAAGGCGGCAAGTGAAAGGCAAGTTCATCACGTTTGAAGGCATCGACGGCGCCGGAAAAAGTAGTCATGTCGAGTGGCTGGCCGAATGGCTGCGCGAAAAAGGGCAAATCGTTCATGTGACACGTGAACCCGGCGGCACGGAATTGGGAGAAAAACTCCGGGAATTGCTGTTGCATGCCCCCATGCATCTCGAAACCGAAACGCTTCTGATGTTCACTGCCCGCCGCGAACACCTGGCCAGATTGATCGAACCCGCGTTGAACCGTGGCGAATGGGTTGTTTGTGACCGTTTCAGCGATGCCACCTATGCCTACCAGGGTGGCGGGCGAGGGCTGGATCGCGCAAAGCTGCAACAGCTCGAACACTGGGTTCATGGAAGTCTCCAGCCTGATTTGACCCTGCTGTTCGACCTGCCGCTCGATGTGGCGCGCGAACGGATCGCGCTCGCGAGTCGGATGCTGGATCGCTTCGAACAAGAGCGTGCCGACTTTCACGAGCGCGTGCGTCAGGCCTACCTTGAACGTGCGCATTCGGCACCGATGCGAATTCGTGTAATCAATGCTCAACTAAGCATCGAAGAAATCCGGAAAGAACTTCAACATATTGTCGCAACCAATTGTTTATGAATGTAGTTGAGCTGCATTCAAAATCCTGGGATGCGCTTCAATCGCGGCGTGGCAGGTTGCCTCACGCCCTGTTGATGATCGGTCAGCGCGGCTTGGGAAAATTTCACTTGGCCCAGGCATTCGCGATGGGGCTTCTTTGCGAACAAGCACAGGAAGATGGAATGGCCTGTGGAAAATGCCTGGCCTGCAATTGGTTCGAGCAAGGAAATCATCCGGATTTTCGCCTTCTTCAGCCACAGGCACTGGTTGAAGATGCCGAAGCGGAAGGCGGCAAGAAAAAGCCCAGTCAGCAAATCACGATCGATCAGGTGCGCGGCCTGGACGAGTTCCTGAGTGTCGGCACGCACCGGGCCGGTCTGAAAATTGTCCTCATCAATCCAGCCGATGCCATGAATCGCAGTACCGCCAATGCATTGCTGAAATCACTTGAGGAGCCGTCTGCAAGTACATTATTTTTAATGGTTTCAGATGAGCCGTTACGCTTGCTTCCAACCATTAGAAGTCGCTGCCAGGTGATTCCTGTCACAGTTCCGCCAACGTCCATTGCCGAACGGGCTCTGGCTGCGGACAGCGTCGAAAATCCCGCGCGCTGGCTGGCCCTGGCCGGCGGCTCGCCTTTTCTGGCGATCGAACTCGCAAACGCGGGCACTGGAGGCTGGCTCGATCTCCTGACACGGCGTCTTGCTGCAGGTGCCGACGTGGATCCGATTGCATTTGCTGGTGATCTCGATAAAGCGATCAAGGATGGCAGGGGGCAAATCGCTCTCAAATTCGTGGTCGAGACGATCCAGAAGTGGCTGGTCGATCTGATGCTGGCCAGCAACGGGTTACCGGTTCGATATTTTCTGCCACAACAGGCCATAATTTCAGGCTTGGCTGATATGATTCCTTCAGTACGGATTGCGCAAGCCTACCGGCTTATGCTGACGCGCCGTCGCGAAGCAGAGCAACCTCTTAATGCCCGCCTGTTCCTGGAGGGGTTGTTGATGGATTATAGACGTCTGTTGAGACACTGAACGACAATGAGTGACGCCAAACCCGCTGGAATACATCGTCCGAGCGTCCTTTCGCTCAATATCAATTCCAAGTCCGCACTCTATGCGGCATTCATGCCGCATTTGCGCAATGGCGGCATCTTCATCCCGACCACGCGCAACTACAACGTCGGAGACGAGGTTTTCATGCTTCTCTCGCTGATGGATGACCCGGCCAAGCTCCCGATTGCCGGAACAGTCGTCTGGATAACTCCGGCCGGCGCCCAGAATGGTCGTGCTCAAGGCATCGGCGTGCATTTCAATAGCGATGAAAGCGGACAGGAAGCCAGACGCAAGATTGAAGGCCTGCTCGGTGGCGTTCTTCAGTCCACTCGCCCTACGCATACCCTCTGAACAAAGGATGCTGGTCGATTCGCACTGCCATCTCGATTTTCCGGATCTGGCGCAACGCCTGCCTGAACTACTGGAGAACATGGCACGGAACGATGTCGGTTGTGCCGTATGCATCGGCGTAAATCTTGAGGATTTTCCGGGTGTTCTTAGACTGGCAGAATCTCACAGCAACCTGTATGCCACGGTAGGCGTTCATCCTGAATACACCGAAGTCCAGGAGCCTAGCGAGCAAACCCTGATCGAACTGGCCACACACCCGAAAGTGATTGCAATCGGTGAGACAGGACTTGATTATTACTGGCAAAAAGACCAACCGGAGTGGCAGCGCGAGCGCTTTCGCCGCCATATCAGGGCCGCAATCAGTATCGGCAAGCCGCTTGTGGTCCATATGCGGGACTCCGCAGATGACACGCTACGCATCCTGGAGGAAGAGGGCGCCCAGGCGGTCGGCGGAGTCATGCATTGTTTTACCGAAACCTGGGACGTCGCGCGTAAAGCGCTCGACCTTGGGTTTTATATCTCGTTTTCGGGCATCGTGACTTTCAAGAGCGCCGCCAGCATCAAGGAAGCCGCTAGGAACGTTCCGCTTGACCGCATACTGGTTGAAACCGATTCTCCTTATCTCGCCCCAACCCCCTATCGCGGCAAGCCGAATCAACCGGCGTTTGTCCGCTACGTTGCCGAGGAAATAGGGCGCCTGAGGAATCTCTCGCTCAACGAAGTCGGCGAAGCAACGACCGCCAATTTCTTCAATCTTTTCAGACACGCAGTACGACCCACATGAATATGAAAAAAACATTTATCGCGATGCTTCTCGGCGCCGTCTTCTCCCAACTCGCCCCCGCGGCGACCTACGACGATCTCCTCAACTCGGCAAAGCTTGGAGACACGCGGGATGTAGCGCAAATGATCAAGCGTGGCGCGTCCATCGATACCACCGATATTGAAGGCAACACGCTATTGATGCTCGCGGCACGCGATGGTCACGAAGATCTGGTCGACTATCTGATCAAGCAGCGCGCCAAGGTCAATGCACGTAATATCGCGGGCGATACCGCTTTAAGCTTGGCAGCATTCAGAGGGCATTTGAAAGTGGTCGAACTACTCATTGCCGGCGGTGCAAACGTGAATATGAACGGGTGGACGCCACTTATTTATGCAGCCTTCAACGGTCATCTGGATATCGCGAAGCTGCTTGTGAAGTCCGGGGCAGACGTCAATTTAGCCAGCGAAAATGGCAGCACTGCGCTGATCGTTGCTGCCAAGGGCGGCCATATCGATATCGTCAAGCTACTGCTCGCCAATCGCGCCGACCCCAATAAGGCTGTCGAATCAGGGGAAACGGCATTCGATATCGCCCTGAAAAATCAGAATACCGATATCGCTGAACTGTTGCGGAAAGCCGGCGGGAAGTCCGGCAAGACAATAACCATCGAGTTCAAATAAAAGCGCTTTTTCAGCATTGGGAACTATGGTGTATTCGCTCCATTGGCAACCCATCTCCAGGACGCTATTGCGAAATTAGAAGTGCAGTTGCAGCGATGGCCACGCCACGATCACATCATTTTTCCAGCAATGACGACTGCGCATAATTTGTATTATGTCAACTCGTGTACGTGTTAAAAAAGGCTGGGTCAATTCAGATCCTTATCCTCCAAGTTCGGCAGATGCATGACCGCGATCCCCTCCTCAGCAAGAGATTCCAGGTCGTTGGCTGTGGCATCCCCATGAATGGCCCTGCTGGGTGCTTCTTGATAGTGAATTTTTCGGGCCTCGGCGGCAAAAGATTTTCCAACATCTTCGCTGTTGGCTATCAGCGCACTGACGAGTTGGCGGTAGGCTGCCATGACCTGTGTTCCGGCAGGCATAACTGCCTTACCGCAACTAGAGTATTTGGCGGCTGACGCACCACCGCCCGCCTCCGGAGTGCCTTGCCCGAATATCGCAACTGCAGACGGCGCCCGACGGATATTGTGACTATTGCATTGGGGGCAAATGACAAGATGGCTATTGGCTTGGGCTTCGAAGTCGGTAGCACTACGAAACCATCCTTCGAACTGGTGATCGTTGTCGCAGCGAAGGTCGTAAATAATCATGAAATCAGTCTGGGTATTTAATTGGCGTTGAAGGAACTTTGAGCCTAACTGCTGTCTAACTCGCCTCAAAATTATCTACCTACTTTAACGAGGCATGTATGGACGAACTTTCCTACTTGGGCACTGGTTTTGCGTTTCTCATCTTTGGCCTGGGATGTTTACTGGCCCGGAAATTATCGTCGAAGACGGCCTACCACTAATGGTTAGCCGGGGAAACCCGGCTTTTTGTTTTGTGGCCATCGAGCCTCAACTGCCAGAATGCGGCGAGATTAGTCTGGAATTCGCTCAATGCCTGATTGGTGCCCGGGACGGGGGTCGAACCCGTACAGCCAGAGGCCGAGAGATTTTAAGTCTCTTGTGTCTACCAATTTCACCACCCGGGCTACTCTTCGTTGATATCGAACAGCCGATACGAAAAAGGGAAAGCGAAATACGCTTTCCCTTTTTAACTGGAGCGGCAGAAGAGTCTCGAACTCTCGACCTCAACCTTGGCAAGGTTGCGCTCTACCAACTGAGCTACTGCCGCAATCAAACAGAGCGCGCATTATAGGCGCTGCAAGGGATAAGTCAACTTCGGCGGATCATTTTTCGTGACTGCGGGCAGCAATCGCGGGCCATGCCATACGCAGATAATAGCCCATGGACCATAGCGTCAATAGGGCCGCCACCCAGATCAGCCAGGTACCAAGATGTTGCGAATCGCTACCGAGTACTTCGCCGTGGTAAAGAAGTAGCGGAATTGCCATCATCTGTGCCGCCGTCTTGATCTTGCCGAGCATGGACACGGCAACGCTTCTGGCAGCGCCTATGTGAGCCATCCATTCGCGCAGTGCCGATATGGTGATTTCACGTCCGATGATGATCGCCGCGACGATCGCATCGGCGCGCCCGAGTTGGACAAGTACGATCAGTGCCGCAGCCACCATCAGTTTGTCAGCCACGGGGTCCAGGAAGGCGCCGAAGGCGGAGGTCTGATCGAGCTTGCGGGCAAGATAGCCATCAGCCCAGTCGGTGAATGCAGCAGCGACGAAAATGGCGGTTGCCGCCATGTTTCGCTCATGCGGGGTCGCCCAACTGGTCGGCAGGTAATACACTGCGATCAACAGAGGGATGGCGACGATGCGCAACCAGGTCAGCAGGATGGGAAGATTGAAGGGCATCGAATCAATGAAGGGCTGCGTGAATCTTTTCGGCGAGTTCCCGGCTTATTCCGGGGACTTCGGCCAACTGCTCTGGCGTTGCTGCAAGAACCCCTGCCAGCCCGCTGAATCGCGCGACAAGCGCTTTACGCCGTGCCGGGCCAATGCCTGGAAGATCCTCAAGCCGCGACGTCTTGCGTGCTTTGCCACGTCTGGCACGGTGACCGGTAATGGCGAAGCGATGCGCTTCATCACGAATCTCCTGAATCAGGTGCAATGCCGGGTGTTCCGCTGGCAATTGTAACGGCTTGCGAGCATCGGGGAAAATCAGTGTTTCCAGGCCGGGCTTGCGCTCTTCACCTTTTGCAACGCCAATCATCACCAGTTCTCCGAGGCCAAGCTCGGTGAGCGCGCCGTGTGCGGCTCGAACCTGCCCTTGTCCGCCATCGATCAAGATCAGATCCGGCATCGCGCCCTCGCCTGCCGCAACCCGTTCGTATCGCCTGCTAACCGCCTGTCGCATGGCGGCATAGTCGTCACCGGGCGTGATGTCACGGATATTGAAGCGGCGGTAATCCGCTTTTTTCATGCCATTTCCGTGGTAGACCACGCAGGAGGCAACGGCGGCTTCGCCCTGGGTGTGGCTGATGTCGAAACATTCGATGCGTTGTATCGCGTCTGGAAGCGCCAGGGCTGTTTGCAGGGCAGACAATCGTTGTTCCTGCTGCGCGGAAGCCTGGTTTTTCGCGAGTATCGCCAGCCTGGCATTCTGCAAGGCCATGTCCGCCCAGGCCTTGTGCAGGACTGAACGCGGCTCGCCAAGCGGAACCTGCCGGCCGGCCAGTTCGGCCAGCAAAGTGGGGAGTTCGCTCCCCTCCTCTTCCGCAGGCATCGGCGCTGTGATCAGCCGGCTGGGCACCGGATGCGCGGCATAGTGCTGCCTGATGAAAGCGGCAATCCCCTCGGAAATGCCGGATTCACCCGCGTTGACCGGGAACAGCGGCCGGTCGCCGAGGTGTCTGCCGCCCCTGACCATTGCCAGATTGACGCAAAGCTGTCCGGATTCGAGCAAGCCGACGATGATGTCGATGTCTTCGCCCTTGCTGCTCGAGACATACTGTTTTTCCTGAACCTGGCGCAGTGACTGAATCTGGTCGCGATACATTGCCGCCTGTTCGAAGGCCAGTTGCTGAGCAGCGGACTCCATGGCGAGCGTCAGGCGCTTAGTCACTTCCTGCTGACGCCCGAGCAGGAACATCGATGCTAGCTGGACGTCTGCGGCATAGTCTTCCGGCGTTATGCGTCCGACGCAAGGGCCGCTGCAGCGCTTGATCTGGTAAAGCAGACAAGGGCGCGAACGGTTGGCGAACACCGTATCTTCGCAGGTGCGCAGACGAAACATCTTTTGCAGCAGATGAATACTGTCGCGCACGGCCCACGACGACGGATAGGGGCCAAAGTAGTCTGCTTTGCGATCCGGATTTCCCCGATAGAAACCCAGCCTTGGAAAAGCGTCTTTGGTGACGATAATGTAGGGGTAGGACTTGTCGTCGCGAAAAAGGATGTTGTAGCGTGGCGTCAGGGATTTGATCAGATTGTTTTCCAGCAGCAAGGCTTCCGCCTCGGTGCGCGTCGCAGTAGTCTCGATTGCCGCGATCTGCCTGACCATATGGGCGATGCGCGGGCTGGGCAGGTTTTCTCTGAAATATGAGGCAACCCGCTTTTTCAGGTTCTTGGCTTTGCCCACATAAAGCACCGCGCCGGACTCGTCGAGCATGCGGTAAACACCCGGAAGTTCGGTCAATGAGGCAAGGAATGCCTTGGCATCGAAGGACATTGGCGCGGGGTATTTACCCAAGGCGGGCCTGGACACCGGCAAAAACCGCCTCGAAGCTTTCGCGCGACAAGCGACCGGTTCGCCAGTTGTAGCCGCTGCAATGGTAGCTGTCGATCAGCAGGCGCCCATCTGGTAGCGCGTGGCTGACGTTGTGTCCAAAATGGTAGTTCTTCGGCTTCAGATCGTAGGCCCACAACAAAGCCTGATGGGCAATTGCGCCGAGCGCGACGATGATTTTCAATTGAGCCATGGCGCCCAGCTCATTCCTGAGATGGGCGTTGCACTGGCGAATCTCGGCGGTGCTGGGTTTGTTGGCCGGCGGCAGGCAGCGAACCGCATTAGTGATGCGGCAATTGCGCAATTGCATAGCGGGATTGGCAAGATTGTCGACGCCCAGCGGTTCGGCGGAAGTGGCGAAACCGAAGCGGTAGAGCGCCGGATAGAGCAGTTCTCCCGCAACGTCACCGGTAAAGGGACGCCCGGTGCGATTGGCCCCCTTCTCTCCAGGCCCGAGACCGAGAACCAGCAATTCCGCGTCGAGCGAGCCGAAGGCCGGCACGGGACGCGCATGCCAATCCGGGTCTCGCTGGCGAATGCTGGCCAGATGCTCGGCCAGGCGCGGACAGGCGACGCAGTCGGCAGGATCATGAAATGTGGGCATGGCGGCGATGTTAGCATGTCGCCCATGCAGCTCAACTGGGACATTTTTTGCCGCGTCATCGACAACTATGGCGACATCGGCATTTGCTGGAGACTGGCGCGTCAGCTGGTGCGGGAGCATCACAAGCGGGTCAGGCTGTGGGTCGATGACCTGCATAGCCTACGGCCGCTATGTCCGGAAGTTGACTTGGGGCTGGCTACTCAGTGCTGCCATGGTGTGGAGATTGTCCATTGGACCGAGCCGGTTGCGGTCGACCGTGTTGGTGACGTCATTATCGAGGCATTCGCCTGCGAGCTTCCGGCGCTGTGGATTGCCGCGATGGCTGCCGCGACGCAAAAGCCCTGCTGGATCAATCTCGAGTACCTGACGGCCGAATCCTGGGCCGATGGCTGCCATGCGATGGCTTCGCCCCACCCCACTCTGCCGCTGATCAAGCATTTCTTCTTCCCGGGTTTCTCGTCGGCGACTGGCGGCTTGTTGCGGGAGCACAATTTGCTGGCGATGCGGGATGCCGAGGCTGGCAGATGCGTTGCTAGTGACGCGCTTGAAGTGAGTCTGTTTTGTTATGAAAGCGCGCCAGTCGCGGAGTTACTCGACATTCTGATGGATTCGCCGATGCCAGTGCGCCTGCACGTGGCGCCCGGTCAGCCAGCCGCTGCTGTCGCGAACAAACTGGGAAGTACCGGGCCTTGGCAAGGCGGGAACCTGAAGCTGCTCCCCTTCGAGTTTCTGCCGCAAGACGAATACGACCGCTTGCTGTGGCGTTGCGACGTCAATTTCGTTCGCGGCGAAGATTCGTTCGTTCGTGCCCAATGGGCTGCCCGGCCGTTTGTCTGGCAACCTTACCAGCAGGCTGCCGGTGCGCATCTGGAAAAACTGGACGCGTTTCTGGCGCGCTATGTAGCCGGGATGAGCGCCAACTGCGCGACTGTTGCGGTCGACCTGTTCCAGGCATGGAATTCCAGAGGCGACCTGCGCCAGGCTTGGCATGACTTTCTGGCTGTACGTCCGGAAATTGCCTCATATAACCGGCGCTGGGCGGAAAACCTGGCCGGCAATCCTGATCTTGCCGATGCGCTGGTCAAGTTCTGTTCGAGCAAGGTATAATTTAACGTTTTATTTTTTCAGATTTTTGGGAATCCCGAATGAAGACCGCACAGGAACTCCGCTCTGGCAACGTCATTATGGTCGGTGCCGACCCGCTCGTCGTCCAGAAGGCCGAATACAACAAATCCGGCCGCAACGCAGCCGTCGTCAAGATGAAGCTCAAGAACCTGCTGACTGGCGCGGCTTCCGAGGCCGTGTACAAGGCAGACGACAAGTTTGAACAAGTCGTGCTCGACAAGAAGGAAGTGACCTACTCCTACTTTGCCGACCCGATGTACGTGTTCATGGACGCAGAATACAACCAGTTCGAGGTCGAGTCCGAGAACATGGTCGATGCCTTGAAGTATCTGGAAGACGGCCTGGCCTGTGAAGTCGTTTTCTACAACGGCAAGGCGATTTCCGTCGAACTGCCGAACAGCGTGGTTCGCGAAGTGATCTACACCGAACCGGCAGTCAAGGGCGACACGTCCGGCAAGGTGATGAAGCCTGCCAAACTGGCGACCGGCTTCGAACTGCCGGTCCCGGCTTTCGTGAATATCGGCGACAAGATCGAAATCGATACCCGCACCGACGAGTACAAGAATCGCGTCAAGTAAGCTGGATGGATTTGCAGCACTCAAATTAGGGCAGCTTCGGCTGCCCTAATTGTTTCAGGGCGCCAAGTGCGCAATGGATTGCAGCGCGGCCAGGTAGGTTGGGTCCGACTTGAGCGCGTGGCGGCTTGGTGCCGGCCAATGCGGCACCAAGGAAGCGACCCGCTTGCCCCGAGCAGGGTCGATCTGCGGGTGCCATTGAGCAAGAACATCACCGACGGAATCCGGCGAGTTGCACACCAGCAACATGTCGCAGCCAGCGCGATATGCCGTATCGACGCGTTCCACCATGCCGCCGACGACACCGGCGCCTGCCATCGATAGATCATCGGTAAAGACCACCCCTTCAAACGTTATGTCATTTCTCAGGTAATCAATCCATTTATTTGAAAATACGGCAGTATTGCAGTCCATACAATTGTAAATCACGTGTGCGGCCATGACCGCATCGAGCGTCAAGCGGCGGTAAGGAACGAGGTCTTCCTGCATTGCCTCCAGACTGCGCTCGTCGATCGGCAACTCGACATGCGAATCGGGGATCACATAGCCATGCCCCGGAAAATGCTTGCCGCAGGATGCCATGCCAGCCGCGCGCAAGCCTTCAGCCAAGGCGCCAGCCAGAGTGACGACTGCGTTGGGCTGACGATGAAACGCCCGGTCGCCGATAACGCGTGAAGGGCCATAATCGAGATCGAGCACCGGTGTGAATGAATAATCGACACCGCAGGCTCTCAATTCGCTGGCAAGGACGTAACCTGTCGCCCGGGCAGCTTCGACAGCAGCTTCAGGCTGCTCATCCCACAGGCGCCCGAGCGCAGCCATCGCCGGCAGGCGCGTGAAGCCATCGCGAAAACGCTGCACCCTGCCCCCTTCATGATCCACGGCAATCAACAGGGGCGGGTTGCGCAAGGCATGAATTTCGGCGGTCAACGCAGCCAATTGCTCGGGGTCGGCATAATTGCGCGTAAACAGGATGATGCCGCCCACCAGAGGATGACAAAGCCGTTCGCGGTCGAGATCGCTGAGCCGGATACCGGCGATGTCGATCATCAGCGGGCCATAAGGAAGTTGCATCATGGACGTTCCAGAATAACGTAAGCAATTGCGTAATCGGCCTCGTCGCTAATAGAAAGATGGGCGACGAGGCCTTGGTTTTCGAGCATTTTTAGCAGTTGACCGCAACAGGCCAGGTGCGGCTTGCCCAGTTCGTCATGGGTGACGGCAATGGCCGATAGAGTGGCAGGTGGGCGGATACCGGTGCCCAGCGCCTTGCCGAAGGCCTCCTTGGCGGCGAAACGCTTGGCGAGAAAGCGCCCTTTATCCGGCGCCGTTGCGAAATCGGTTATTTCCTGTGGTGCCAGCAGTCTTGCCAACGCCCTGTCGCCATGTCGATTCCACATGTCCTGCAGCCGCTTGACGGCAACAATGTCGGTGCCGATGCCGTGGATCATTCGCCCTGCCCGGCCGCGTCGCGCATCAGTGACTTCATTTCACGAACCGCTTCCCGCAGGCCGACAAACACGGAACGGCTGACGATGGCGTGACCGATATGCAACTCGCGAATGCCGGCAAGGCGCGCGACCGGCTGCACATTGTAATAATTCAATGCATGCCCGGCATTGAAACGCATGCCGAGTTCGCGAACCAATTGGCCGGCTACACGAATCTTGGCCAGTTCCGAAAGTACGGCCGATGCTTCGGCATCGCGCCCGAATTCATGGAAGGCATGGGCATAGGGGCCGGTATGGATCTCGCAGACACTGGCCCCGATGCGGGCTGCCGCCTCGATCTGTGGCAACTCCGCATCAATGAACACGCTGGTGACAATGCCGGCGTCCGCCAGTCGGGCGATGACATTTCTAAGCCGCGCCTCCTGCGCCAGCACGTCCAGGCCGCCTTCGGTCGTCACTTCGTGGCGTCCTTCCGGCACCAGCATCGCCATTTCCGGTTTAAGGGCACAGGCGATGCCTAGCATTTCATCGGTCGCCGCCATCTCCAGATTGAGCTTGACCTGAGTCATTTCGCGCAGGCGACGAACATCCGCGTCCTGGATATGGCGCCGGTCCTCGCGCAAATGAACCGTGATGCCATCGGCTCCACCGAGATGGGCCTCGACGGCACCCCACAGCGGGTCGGGTTCATAGGTACGCCGCGCCTGACGGAGCGTGGCGATGTGGTCGATATTGACGCCGAGTTCGATCATAATTCCTGCAACTCTATAGTTATCGGGCGCTAACGCCCATGGTCATTAGAATAATTGTCTTTGTTACTTAGCAAGCTACTCAACTAGCTACTCAATACCGCCATGGTAGCCATTATTTTAACTGTTCCATGCTGCCCAAGCACGGCTGGTTATATACCGTGTTTCCCTACAGTTACTCGCTCGCCCCCATGCTCGTCACAGTCCGCCTAATGTGTTACCAAGGTCGGCGCCTGCCGTCGTGGAGCGAGATAGACCACGGCAAAGCCTACCGGTGCAAGCTGCAGACAGTCTGTGGCAGGGACTGTCAGCCGTCTATGTGCACACCCCGCGTCTCTTCGAGGAACTGCGGATCGCCCATGGCGACGGGAGCTTCGGCAAGCGCCTCGCCTCGCTGGCCAAGACGGATTTGCTGATCCTTGATGATTGGGTATTGGCGCCGCTCAATCAGGCCGAGCGCAATGATTTGCTGGAGGTGCTTGATGATCGCGTCGGCACGCGCGGCCAGCGTTTCGAATAGCGTGTCGACGATCTCGTGACGCTTAAGTGGATTCTCACCGTCTATCTGCAGGCGCCCTACTTCGGCCTTCGTGCATCCGTGCTTCTCAAAAAACCCCAGGATGTCCTTGCGCGGCCAGAACAAGGACAAGATGCAATCTTTCATGCATCCTTTGATGTCCGCCGGGAAACTCATGCCGTTCCCTCCCATCAACCGATCAGACCGAGGAGCCGATCGATGATGTCGCTCGCCTGCCGTTGCCTCAGGGCCCGAGCCTCACGCAGTTCAGGCTCATCGCTCTCGCCGAGCTCAAACTTGGCCACCGAGACCGGGCCATCCTTGCGATAACCTTCTGTTTTGTCGTCCTGGGTGAAGCGATTGCGCAGGATTGCTAGGGCGGCCTGGATCACTGCACCATGCTTGCCGCCCAGTTCCGTTCGGAAGGCTTCGGCGACGGCGTCCGTTCCCTCGTGCGCATGCTCGATGCAGTAGACGAGGTCGTGCGCATCCTTGCGCTCGAAACGCTGATCAAATGCGAACGACTTCAAGCACGTGAAGCTGACCAGGTTGGCGTGCTTGATCTTCTCGGTCGCGACGCCATTGCCGCCAAGCAGTTCTGCCTGGATCTCGGTGACCTGGTGAAGGTCGAAGACGATGGATGAATGCGGGATGTTCAGTGCCGAGATCGTACCTTCGGTTGGCAGCGGCTGCACCTTGCCGCCGGCGATGTCCGGCGCGTCCGCGAGCAACTCCAGCACCATCTGAGCGCCGTGTTCGGTGCGAGTTTGCCAACGCCAGGAGAGCTTTTTTCCGGCCTCGTTCTCGGCGCGATCGAAGCCCATCTTCTTGATGTTGTCCTCCAGCGAGTGATATGCCTCGGTGTCGGCCAGTATCTGGAGGTCGATCACGATATCCACATCCATGGTGCCCGCATGCGCGGGGACCACCGGCGGCCGGGCGGCGACCAGGTACCTCGGGGTGAGGCCTCCCACCAAATAGACCGAATCCTTCCAGGGGCCGAGTCCGCGCAGCAGCGTCACGAGAACACGTTCGCAATCCTGCGTGTACTGGTCGCTGTAGCCATCGAGTGTCGTGGGCTTGGCCATCAGAAACGGATCCTTTCTCGACGCAGATGCTGAGCCATCTCTTTGGCCCGGCCTTCGCCGCGCAACAAGTCGAGATAGACCTGAATGGGACTCGCCAGCCAAACACCGCCGACTTGCTGGCGGAACAACAGTTCTCCCGCCGACTTCGTCTCGATGACCGCGAGGTTCGCCCCTTCATTGACAATGCGCGCATCCAACTCGGCCATCGCTGTGTCAGCGCCGGCGCTGGCCAGCAGCCGAGTCCGCACCTGTGAGATACCGGACAGGAAGGGGGCATAGCGCTGGGCGGCGGCTTCGTAGCTCACCGCGTAGCCGACCTGATGCGCATCCAAGACTTGGCCGAGCCACTCAATCAGGGTTTCTGCCTTCGCGCCGGGAACGAAATAGCGACGCAGCGTTGGGGCGCGCTGCGTGGCAAGCTGCTTGGCCCAAGCGTCGAGTAAGGCGCCCGGTTCGCGCAGATGGCGTTCCTTGCTTGGCCCCTGCCCGCGGGACACCAGCCAGTCGAACCGCTCCAACTCACCCAATACGTCCGAGGCAGTGGACGGCGCCACCTGCGCCTGCTCGGCCACCTCGGTGACACCAAACCATTCCTCGTGATTGACCAAGAGCGCGTGCAGCACCTGCGCGCGCCGCCCCGAGAACAACGACCGCACCGACTTTTCCAAGGTCTTTGGAGGCGGCTTGTCGATGTAGACGTAGGCGCCGGAAGCCGGCAGAAATAGGCTTCCGCCGTTGTCGTAGTAGCCGATGCGCTCGGCCCTGAGCAGTTCCTTCGCACCAGGCGAGAGGGATTCGGCAATGAGGAAGTTCTGTGCGTCGGCATATCGGCCGTGCTGCAGCGACTTGAACTGCCACAACACCTGGCGCACGTCCCGGGGGTAGACGGTTTTCTTCGCCTCGACCAGTAAGACGATCGACTTGCCGGCGACATTCAGGTGGATTTGGGCGTCAACGCGATCATCGGCTGACGCGCCGGATTCCAGCGCGTCCAATTCGGCATGCACGTCCGGCAACTCCCGGAGTGACTCCAGGAACTGTTCGATCACAGCACGTTCGACAGGGGGCGACTCGGTCATGTCAGCAGTTATTTCCTGTACAGCGAATAACCGCACTATACCGAATATTCGACGGAATTGCCATATTCGCTGATCAGCGAATTTCGCACGATCCCCTGGCATCCCGGCGTACAGCCGTCTGGCTCGCGGGCAAGTGCCCCGCGCTTCGTGCAAATCGCGGCCATCCGGCTATGATCTCTGACGCCTCCGACCCTTGCGGGCCTGCGCGCTACCGGCTGGCCACCGCCGACCGTATCCTGGAAGCCATGCGCCAAGTTATCGCGCGGTGCGCTGATCACCTCGGCGAGCCGGTGAAGCACTACCGGCACACACCTGTCGTCGCTTCGTTGCTATGGGCCCACAATATCAATTTGGCGGACGCCTGATTAGATTCGGCGATGCCCCGAGCTACCTCAAAGATGGGGATAGTCGCATTGCGCTCGGAACGCGCACGTAAGGCACGTCTTCCGAGACAAGGGCCAGCGCGGCAGAACTTGGCCGGCGAGAATGTCTTCCCGCCGCCTCACCAAGGTGACCACTTGCTCGTCAGTCATCAGTTGGACGCGATGCGCGATCGGTAAGGCTCGCCTGGTCGGCGCCTTCACCATCACGTACCCGTGGGATGCCACCGAATGCCCCGTTTGCCCAATCATCGCCATCCTCTGCGCGGACAACTGGATCACGTCCGACTGGAGGGGCTGGTTGCTCCAGCGAGTCTTGAGCTCCACCAACACGATCAGACCGGAGGGCAGCCGGTATGCCCGGTCAAGTTTCGCTACCAGTCCGACGGGCGTGGAAATCCGGAACATTCTTTCCATGTAAACCAAATCGGCATCCCACAGCGCTGCTGGTCGTGAGGCCCGCTCAGCCCGTGCAGCATTGGTCTCAAGTAATCTCCACCGCGCCATGACAAGCGCGAGGCACACGACGGCAACGGCACAACAGACGCCCCACGCTAGCGCCGACACTTGCCGCCTCCACGCAAGCCTGACCACCACCGAAGTCCCATCGCTATCGCCCCCAAGACCATGCGCACAGGAACTTGCAACCGGGGCCATCGGCGCAGGAGTTCGCAGATGCCGGGCGCCCCCCGGTAGTAGAGGCGGATCACCCGGCGTCCCAAAGTGCTGGGTCGCAGCGCCTCGTCCCTGAACCGGCGCAGCACCTCCGTCTGCCAGGCTTCGCCGAACACGCAGGTGGCGATGAAGCAACGCCCCTTCCGGGCGGCCTGCGCGGTCGCCGCCAAGCCTTCCCTATAGAAGCGCTCATGCTCGACCAGCCCGCGTGCCCGGGCTTGTTGCTGCCAAACCGTACGCCGGCTTCCATGGAGATGCTCGAACACCACCAGCCGTTCGCAGCGGCCCATCTGTGCCAGGTCCGAAGCACTGACCATCCGGCCGCTCACCGACCGGCGCGATCGTTTGCCCATGGCCGGCTCACGCGTCGATCGCTGGTGCGAAGAGGTCATTGGTGACGTCGCCATTGCCCTCCTGCGCGCTGCTTGCGGAAGGCAGATGAGACGAGCCGCGTCCCAAGCCGGCGAAGACACCGCTCTGCGCCAGCAAACCATCGTAAGCCAGCACGCGCAGGCGATTGACCCGCTTGGTACCCTTGTGAAACTGGATCAATTCGTCATACAGACGCGGATGGTCGGCCCGCGCCAGTTCGAAGACGAGACGAATGGGCTTGG
>JAEUOH010000098.1 GCA_016790845.1 Dechloromonas sp. | reverse complement strand
ATCTCGACCTGGGTCTCCTTGCGGGTCGGGCCGAGCACGCGCACGTTGGCGATGCGCCCCTTGGGGCCGACCAGGTGCACCTTCTCGGCACAGGCGAACTGCCCCGGCTGGGACAGCTCGTGCTCGGGCGTCAGCTGGTGGCCGGGGCCGAAGAGCTTGTCCACGTCGGCCTGGCAGAGGTGCACGTGGTGGGCCGAGATCTCGATGGGGATGGCCGGCGGCTCGCCGGTGCGGGCTTCGAGGAGCAGCTGGTTGCGCTCGATGGCGCGCAGCGTCTCCCAGGCCACCAGGCGTTCGTCGTCGTTGGTGATGACGAGGATGGTGACCGGCGAATCGTCGGCGGAGATGATGGCGTGGGAGCCCACCAGGCCGAGGTTGCGGTTCTTCTCCTCGTCGAGCTTGATGCCCATGTAGCCGAGGCCCTGGCAGGCCAGGCTGCGTACCGTGGCGCTGTTTTCGCCGATGTCGCCGGTGAAGGCGAGGACGTCGATGCCGCCCATGGCCGCGACGTAGGCGCCGATGTTCTTGCGTACCTGGTAGCAGAAAGCCTTGTGGGCGAGCAGGGCGCGGTGGTGGCCGTCGGCGGCGGCAGCCTCGATCTCGTGGATGTCGCTGGAGATGCCGGAGATGCCCTTGAGGCCGCTTTCGGAGTTGATTACGGTCGACAGCTGCTCGGGCGTCATTTTGTGCTGCTCGATCAGGTGCAGCATGACCGCCGGGTCGATACTGCCGGAGCGGCTGGGCATGATCAGGCCGTCGGTCGGCGTCATGCCCATCGTGGTGTCGACCGAGCGGCCGTGGTCGATGGCGCATAGCGAGGCGCCGATGCCGAGGTGGCAGGAGACGATTTCGAGTTCGCCGAGCGGGCGCTTCATGACTTCGGCCGCCTTCAGCGAGACGTAGCGGTGCGAGGTGCCGTGGAAGCCGTAGCGGCGGATGCCGTCCTTCTTGTAAAGATCGTAGGGCAGGCCGTAGAGGTAGGCGTAGGGCGGCAGGGTCTGGTGGAAAGCGGTGTCGAAGACGGCGACGTGCGGCACGCCGGGGAAGGCCTTCATGGCGACGCGGATGCCGGCGACGTTGACCGGGTTGTGCAGCGGCGCAAAGACGGCAAGTTCCTCGATGTCGGCGATCACCGCCGGGGTGATGACGGCCGAGCTGTGGAACTTGCTGCCGCCATGCACGACGCGGTGGCCGACGGCTGTCACGTCTTCCGGATGGAAGGTGAAGGCTTCGCCGAGCAACGCGGTGGCTTCCTGCATCACCTTGAACAGGTCGGAGAGCTTGAACGGCGCGTGTTCCATTTCCTGGCGCTGCGGGCCGACCATGACAGTGATCTGCGTCTTCTGCTTGTCGGTGTGGTCGATGATGCCGTGCACGTCGGCGCCGCTGTCCTGGGTGTCGTAAATGCCGAAATGAATCTGGCTGACGCCGACGTTGAGCACCACCACCTTGCCCGGTTCGTCGGTATGCAGCGACAGCGCGTAGGGATCGTCGGACTTGCTGACGGCACGGGCCTGTGCGGTGACGATGTCGACCGACATGGCGCGCGTGCGGTCGGCCAGCAGGCGCGAAAGGTAGCCGACGGCCTTGGGATTGGTCAGGATGTGCGAGTTGAAGACCGCTTGCGGAATCATCAGCACGAAGCAGCGGTTGCCGGCGATGACGTCGGCAACGATGCGGTCGCCGGTGAGCAGCGACATCACGCCGAACACGTCGCCGGCTTCGAGCTGGCTGATGACCGAGCGCGTGCCGGTGTTATCGGTCATCGAGATTTCGGCATGGCCGCTGACGACGACGCCGATGAACTTGCCTTCGTCGCCGGTTTCGAGGATGGCCTCGTTGCCTTCGTAGGTGGCGAGGCGCGACTTGACGATGATTTCTTCGACCTTGTCGGCCGGGAAGTGCTCGAACAGGCGAACCTGTTCAAGGAAAAACTGTTTGAGGTCGATTTCGCTCATGCTGGTTCTCGCTTGAAATAGGTATTTTTATAGGTGGGAGACTACC
>JAEUOH010000020.1 GCA_016790845.1 Dechloromonas sp. | reverse complement strand
TCGAAGGCAATCTGGCCAAGGCAGACGGTAAATGATCGAACGTGAGGCGCAACGCCTCGTGATCAAGGTGCCGATGGTGATGGCCAACGCGCGCGGCCTGCTCGAAGCAGGCCGTTGTGCTTTGCAGCCGGGCGAGCAGATTTTCGATCTGGCGCAGGTTGAAGACGCCGATTCGTCGGCCGTTGCAGTCATGCTCGGCTGGTTGCGTGTCGCCAGTCTGTCGCGGTCAACCCTCAAATTTGCCCATATTCCGGCGGGTGTGCGTTCGCTGGCCGAACTGTACGGCGTCACCGAACTTTTGCCCCTCGCCTGAGGGGAATTCATGGCTGCCGCAGTTTCCATCGTTGACGTCGTCAAGCATTTCGGTGCGCTAGAAGCCTTGGCCGGCGTTTCGCTGGAGATCGCCGAGGGCGAGTTTTTCGGGCTGCTGGGGCCGAACGGGGCCGGCAAGACGACGCTGATCTCGACGCTTGCCGGTTTGGTGCGTGCCGATTCGGGCAGTCTCGCCGTGCTTGGTCACGATGTCGTCAAGGATTACCGCAAGGCGCGCGGTCTGCTTGGCATGGTGCCGCAGGAAATCGTTTTCGACCCGTTTTTCTCGGTGCGCGAAACCCTGCGTATTCAGTCGGGCTATTTCGGGCTGCGTCATAACGACGACTGGATTGACGAGATTCTCGAAAACCTTGATTTGACTAGCAAGGCCGACACCAACATGCGCCGACTTTCCGGCGGCATGAAACGTCGCGTGCTGGTGGCCCAGGCGTTGGTGCACAAGCCGCCGGTGATCGTCCTCGACGAGCCGACCGCAGGGGTCGATGTCGAGTTGCGCCAGGGCTTGTGGCAATTCGTGCGGCGCCTGAATGGCGAGGGGCACACGATCATCCTGACCACGCATTATCTGGAAGAGGCTGAGGCGTTGTGCGGCCGCATCGCGCTGATGAAGCAGGGGCGCATCATCGCGCTCGACACCACGGCCAATCTGATGGCGGCGCATCCCGGCGGTTCGCTGGAAGACGTATTTGTACGGACGATGAACCAGTGATCGGTTTCTGGACACTTTTCTACAAGGAGCTGCTGCGCTTCTGGAAAGTCGCGTTTCAGACGGTCGCCGCGCCGGTGTTGACGGCGCTGCTCTATCTGCTGATCTTTGGCCACGTACTCGACGAGCATGTGCAGGTGCATGGCGTACGCTATATCAGTTTTCTGGTTCCCGGCCTGGTCATGATGCAGGTGCTGCAAAACGCCTTCGCCAACTCGTCGTCCAGCCTGATCCAGGCCAAGATCACCGGTTCGATCGTCTTCGTATTGTTGCCCCCGATTCCCTACGGCGCTTTTTTTGCCGCCTACGTACTGGCATCGGTCGTGCGCGGACTAATGGTCGGTCTGGGTGTGCTGATTGCGACCCTGTGGTTTGCCGAGCTGCGCATGGCGGCGCCGCTCTGGGTGCTGGCGTTCGCCGTGCTGTCGGGCGCCGTGCTTGGTGCGCTGGGCATGATCGCGGGCCTCTGGTCGGAAAAGTTCGACCAGCTGGCGGCCTTCCAGAATTTCCTGATCATGCCGTTGACCATGTTGTCCGGCGTTTTCTACTCGATTCATAGCCTGCCGGCAGTCTGGCAGACCGTGTCGCATTACAATCCCGTCTTTTACATGATTGACGGTTTCCGTTACGGCTTTTTCGGCGTCTCCGACGTGGCGCCCGAAGTCAGCCTGACGGTCGTCATCGCCTGCTTCGTCGCGGTGTCCTTGCTGACGCTTGGGCTGCTCAAGCGTGGCTGGAAACTCAGAGCCTGAATCAAAATGAATCCCGAACATATTAAAGAACTCATCCTCGCCGGCATGGCCTGCGACTATCTCGACCTCGATGGCGATGGCCAGCATTTCCAGGCGATCGTTGTCAGCCGGGAGTTTGCCGGCCTGAACCGTGTCCAGCGTCATCAGCACGTTTACAAGATGCTCAAGGAAAAGCTCGCAACCGGGGAACTGCACGCCCTTTCCTTCAAGACCCTGACCCCGGAAGAATGGAGCGCCCAGCGTGGATAAGTTATTGATTCAGGGCGGAACCGCTCTCTCCGGCGAAATCGCCATTTCCGGTGCCAAGAATGCCGCGCTGCCCATCCTGTGCGCCTCGCTGCTGACTGCCGATCCGCTGCATTTAACCAATGTGCCGCACCTCAACGACATTTCGACCATGCTGCGCCTGCTCGGCGACATGGGTATCAAAGTGACGATGGACGGGGTCGACGGCATGGTGCTCGACGGTGGCGGTCTGAACAACCCGGTCGCCTCCTATGAGATGGTCAAGACCATGCGTGCCTCGATCCTGGTGCTTGGCCCGCTGGTTGCTCGCTGCGGCGAGGCGCGGGTCTCGCTGCCCGGTGGTTGTGCCATCGGCGCGCGGCCGGTCGATCAGCACATCAAGGGTCTGCAGGCGATGGGTGCCGAGATCAAGGTCGAGCAGGGCTACGTCCATGCCACGGCCAAACGGCTGAAAGGCGCCCGCATCTGTACCGACATGGTGACCGTGACCGGCACCGAAAACTTGATGATGGCCGCTTGCCTGGCCGAGGGCGAGACGATCATCGAAAACGCCGCGCGCGAGCCGGAGGTCGTCGACCTGGCGAACTGCCTGGTCAGCATGGGCGCCCGTATTTCCGGTGCCGGCACCGACGTCATCCGCATCCAGGGCGTCGAAAAATTGCACGGTGCGACCCACGCCATCATGCCCGACCGCATCGAGACCGGCACCTACCTGTGCGCGGCGGCGGCCACCGGCGGCGACGTTCGTCTACTGAAAACCTCGGCCGCCTACCTCGATACGGTGGTGGACAAGCTGATGGACGCCGGCTGCGAGATCACCGTCGAGCGCGATGCTATCCGTCTGCAGGCGCCGCCGCGCCTCAAGGCGGTCAGTCTGCGCACGGCGCCGTACCCGGCTTTTCCGACCGACATGCAGGCCCAGTTCATGGCCATCAACTGCATCGCCGATGGCGTCGCGACGATCCGCGAAACCATTTTCGAGAACCGCTTCATGCACGTCAGCGAACTGGCACGCCTCGGTGCGGACATCCAGATCGAAGGCAACAACGCTATCGTGCGCGGCGTCGATCGCCTCGAAGGCGCGAGCGTGATGGCGACCGACCTGCGGGCATCAGCTTCGTTGGTGATTGCCGGGCTGGTAGCGCAGGGTGAAACCTTGATCGACCGGATCTACCATCTCGATCGCGGCTACGAGCGGATCGAGGAAAAACTCGCGCGCATCGGCGCCTCAGTCAAGCGTGTTCATTGATCCGCGAGTTTTCGGCGCAGGCTAACGTCGCGTTGGCGACGTTATGCCGTAACAAAAAACTCGCTCGCCTCGGCGTTTTGGTCAATCGTGTACTTTGATTCGCGAAATTTGGCCGTTTTTCGCTGTCGACCGCACCCAACCCCGGGAAATGGCCAAAAAACGGCCAAAAAACACTTTGCATTATCGATTCCGTGCCCCATACTCCAAGGCTCGGGATTTCCAGGCAGTGTTTTGTTCCTGCGCCGTACCACGGTTTGTCAGCTCCTCGGTCTTGGTTCTCGTATTTTTGTGGCGCAAGCCCGTATATTTTTTTAGGAAGCTATCAAATGGCAACTGGTACCGTTAAGTG
>JAEUOH010000254.1 GCA_016790845.1 Dechloromonas sp. | reverse complement strand
AGAGATTGCAGAAGGTCAGTTCGAAGGGAACATCGCGCTCGCAGACCCGAGCCTTGAGTTCGCCGGCCGACGGGTTGGTGAAACGGATGTTGAGGAAATACTTGTTGGCGCTGACCTCGGGGATCGCCGGTTCGTCGACCTTGACTTCGACGCGCACCATCTGCGCCGCCGTGCCGCCCAGATTGAGCTGGAACTGCCCATTGTTGGCCGTGTGATGCTTGGGGCGACCGCTCGACCGCAGCAGACGCAGGACGATCCCCGCCGCATCGCGTAGCGGCAGCATCGGCTTGACCCATCCGGCAATCGCTTCGCGCCGAACCTCCGGCGGGCGGTGCAACCACCAGTGATAGGACGGCAGATCGAATTCGCAGACGCCGCCTGGAATCGCCGCGCGGCTCTTGATGCCCATCAGCCAGTCGTTGTCGCGCAGGTACTGGCCAATCTTGCCGGCCATGCCGAGCAGCGCCGCCGACGAGTGTTCGATCTCGTAAAGCGCGCCGGATAGCGCCTCTTCGGAAATATCGGGATTGTTGCGGTAGGCCAGCAGGGTCTGGCGCTGGCGTTCGAGTTCCTGGATCAGATCCATCTTCAGGTCGGCACGACCTGCCGTTTCAAGGATCTCAAACAGGGTGACGAGCGCCGTATGGTGCTCGAGCTTGCCGTCACTCTCGGCAAAATAAGCGGTCTTTTCGAATAAATCCTCGAGGCGCAGCAATGTACGGATGCGCTCGTTGAAAGGATATTCGTAGGTGATCACGCTATTTTTGGCTTGTAAGAACGGGAAATTCCGCTAATTCTGAGCCATTTGCAGGCAAATCTCAACAGTTTGCTTTAGCATTTTCCGACGATAGGCGCAGATAACTGCAATGCAGTTCGCCGACCCGGTTTTCGAGAGTAGCCAGATCGCCGTCGTTGGCGATCACATCGTCGGCGATTGCGAGCCGTTCGTCGCGCGATGCCTGGCTGGCCATGATCGCCCGCACGTCGTGCTCGCTCAGCCCGGAACGTGTCATGACCCGGCTGATTTGCAGGCTTTCCGGGCAGTCGACCACGGCAATCCGGTTGCAACGCTGGCGATAAGTCCCGGATTCGACCAGCAGCGGCAC
>JAEUOH010000231.1 GCA_016790845.1 Dechloromonas sp. | reverse complement strand
GTTTCGGGCTGAAACAGCCGTTGCCGGCAAAGTTGCGTCAGGCGGCGCGCGGCGTCGGCAAAGACCAGCGGGCCGAGCAGGCTGTCGAGGCGGCCAAGGCCGTCCAGCACCTCGTTGAAGGCGCGGCGGGCCTGGAATTCGTGGCTGGACAAGGCGCGGTCGCCGGGCCAGCCGGCCGCCTTGAGGCAGTGGCGGAAGATGCCGGCCCATTGCCCCGGCGCCAGTTTGCGTGGAGCGCCGCCGGCCGTATCGAGCAGCGCGCTGAGCGCGGCGATCGAATGCGGACAAAGCGGCGCGTCGTTTTCAGCCAGCCGATGGGCCAGGCGAATCAGCGCCGGCAGGCTGGTGAAATAGGGTAGGTCGCGGCGCATCGCAGCATCGAGACGGGCGCGGCCATCGGCTTCGTGGTCGGCCGCTGCCCAGCGTCCGCCCAGCAGCAGTTCGGACAAGCGGCGCTGTTCGACCTTGGCGCGTCCGGTGCCCAGAGACAGAAGATCCAGGGCGCTGCGTATCAACGGCAGGTCGGCCAGCGCGCGGCCGAGGGAAAAATTGAAGCAGCGTGGCATCTCGGCGGCATCGGGGCGAATCGCGGCCGGGTGGAAGCTGTCGTCGAGCAGGAATTCCAGCCGGTCGCGAACGCCGGCCAGATCGGGGGCGACGATGGCGAGCCGGCAGGTCGGGTCGGCGGCCAGCCGGGCTTGCGCCCAGGCGACGATGGCCGAGCATTCAGCATCGCTGTCGGCGACGGCATGCACGACCTGCCTGCTGCGGTCGACCGGCATTTCGGGCCGATTTTCAATATTGACGCCGCGTGCCGCCAGGGCGCTCATCAGGTCGACTTCGAGCGGGGTGTAGCGGTCGAAGCCGACGAAGGCGACTGTCTTGGGCAGCGCGAAGTGGCCATCGGCGATCAACGAGATCAATTGCCGTTGGAGACCGCTTGCATCGATCCAGCCGCCTGCGGCACAGCGCCGGGTGAATTCGGTTTGCCAGCCGATGAACAGCCGCGCCTCCTCCGAAAGTTGGGGGCCTCCCGGTTTCAGCTTCCAGACGCGACACAAGGCCTGGGCTTCGGTTGCGGACGCCGCCATGCCCTGGATGTCGAAAAGCAGCGATGCGGTTTCGGGCAATGTGTCGGCGATCACCTTTTCCCAAAGCAGCTGTTCCGCGAACGCTTCCAGGGGCTGAGGCAGAGTTGCCGTGCCGCTCAGCAAGGCTTCGTCGGCGAGGTTCGCCAACCATTGCCCCAGGGTAAGCGCCCACGGCGTTTGCCATACACCGGCACCGTCCGGCGGCGCCTCGCGCAAGGTCTGGGCGAGGCGTGCGGTGGCGCAGAGCGTCAGGTGATCGGTCAAGCGGATTGGGTTAGTAGCCGGGTGGGTGAGCCGGTTGTGCGGGGCTGGCGGGCATCGCTGGCTGGCCAGCCGGTGCCGGTTTTGCTGGCGCTTCCGGTGTGGCCGGTATCGCGGGATGGGCCAATCCACCGGGAGAGGCGGGGTGCGCTGGCTGGGCCGGGGTCACCGCTGGTGTTTTCGCTGGCGTGGCGACGGCCGGGGCTGTTTCTTTCTCAGTCAGGCGTGGCATGGCGGGCTTGGCCGGTGAAGCAGGGCGAGCCACGGGGTTGGCGCCGGATGCGGCAGGCGTGGGAATTACGGCCGGTTTTTCCGGGGTCTTGGGCGGCGGTGCGGCAGCGGGGCGCAAAGCTCCGCCAACCGTCACATCCTTGCGAATATCCCTGAGCGTGGCCGGCCCGATTCCTGGAACGTTCTGCAATTCATCGATGGACTTGAAAGCTCCATGCTGCCGTCGGTAATCGACAATCGCCTGGGCCTTGGTCGGGCCGATCCCCTTGAGGCCGTCAAGTTGTTCCTGGCTGGCCGTGTTGATGTTGATCTGCGCCAGGAGCGTGCCGGTCATGGTCAGCCAGAAGGCCAGGGTTAGCAGAAGTCTTGCGAGCATGGCGCGCCCCTCCCGTGGTCGTTATTGCGCAGCTGGTGCGGGTGCCGGGGGCGGCGCCGGCGTTACGGCGATGGCCACAGCTTCCTCGTAGGTCGCAGCGATCTGGTCGCCCACACGGATATCCTTGAGCAATTCCTTGTCCTTGACGCTCAGGTCGATGCTGCGCTTCGGGCCGCGCAGGGTGATCGTGCCGGCGGCGGCATCCACCGCGCTGACATCGGCGATGACCTTGACAGTGCGGCTGGCTACGAGGCCGGGTTTTTCGCCGGGCTTGGCAGCGACCGCCTGGTCGGACTCGATGCGCTCGCGCAGCCGTCCGCCGCCCTTTTTGAGATCGAGGCCGAGCGCGGCGATATAACTCAGGGTGACCAGGTCGCCGACCTTGATCTGCTTGAAATTCTTGACCTGCGGTCCGGCGGTGATCGTCAGCTCATTGCCGGAACCGCCCCTGATGGTCACTTCGCGCGTCGCCTTGTCGATAGCGGTAATGATTCCCTGGAATTCGACGGCATTGGCGGTGGTCACTGCGCCTTTGTCCTTCTCGACCAGGGAGGCGCTCATGGGCGCGTTCTGGGCCTGGGCTAAAAATGGCAGGGCGCCGAGCAAGGCGGCAAGCAATAGCGAACGAGTTTTCATGGGTTTCTTCCTTACATAATGGGCAGATTATGCCTGCGATCTTCTGGCGTTACATAAGCTAGTAAATGCCGATATTGAGGAAGACCGTCGAGGATCCATTGGTCGAATAGCCATACCCCAAATAGGCTGGTCCAATTGGCGTTTCGCCTCCCAAATAGACTGCGGCCGAGTTGAGGATGTTGACGTTACTGAGGTTGGTTTCCGTGTAATAGGTGCCGACATGCGCACCCTCCAGCAGCAAACCGAAACGCATGTCGCCCCGCAGCCCAATCGGAAAGGTGCCGATGATCTGCTCGGCGCGGACGCCGACGTAGGTGATGTCGTCGCCTAGAATCTGGCCTCTGGCGAAAGCGCTCAGGTTGCCGAACCCCCCCAGTCGCCCCGGGTTATAGAAGGGCAGTTGCCCGTTCGGTGAGCCGACATAGTTGGCTCGTCCGGTAAACACGGTCTTGCCGAGCGAGAATGCACCCTGGACGTCTACTTCGGCACGCGAGTACCCTGCCTGACTCGAATCGAAATAACCCAGCCTTGTGGACCAGCCCTGCGTCGGGAAGTAGAGGCGGTTCATCTGATCCAGCGACAGTCGGGCATTCCAGCCTGAATATGACGTCGAGAAGCTGCTGGGCAATGAGGACGAACCGATATCGCGGTCGAAGCTTCTGTCCTGATAGAGCCAGCCGATACGTGCCTGGCCCAGTGTGCCGAAATTGGTGCCAAGCGATACCCCGAACGCGGTATCGGCGTTCAAGTATTGCGCGATACGCTTGTTGTCCTGGTAAATATTCTGTTGCACGCGGTCATATTTGACTGTTGTCTCGACGAAAAAGCGTTGTGCCGGGTCGAGTGGCTGATAGAAATCCAGCCCGGCACCGAGATTGCTGCCGATGCCCACGGCGGCTAGTAGTTCGGCACCGAGATCGTTGATCCAGGTTTTTTGATATGCGGCGCGCAAGCCAAAGCTGGAGCCCTGGTTGGTGTCGGTATCCAGATTCAGGGCGAAGCGGAGGTAATCGGGTCCCCAGCTCTTTTCGACGGGGAGTACCCGCAGGATGTTACGTTCGCGCTCATTGAGTACTTGATAATCGACATTTTCGTAGAAGCCATCGCCATAGATGCGAAGGACATCGCGGTCGATGTTGTGTGTGGCGAGTTGCTCGCCTGGTTTGATCGTCAGTTGGCGTTCGACCATGGCCGGATTGACCCGCTTGAGGCCGGCAATCTGGATTTCATCGATGACCGGCTTCGGTTTATAGACGCGATCGATCGGCTCGCGCCACGCAGCGTATTTCTCGGCATCGATGCCCAGTTTCGCCAGTTGGGCACGCACTGCTTCGGCTGCCGCACGCCCGCGGTCGGCAGCTTCGGCATTGCGGCTAAAATTTGTGGCGGTAATGGTGCCGAGATCCGGTTTGATGTAGATGTCGGTTGGCTTGAGGGTGGCCAGGGAGCGGGTGACGTTCTGCTCGGTCAGGATGTTGACCATCTGTGCCGAAATGGTCAGAAGCGACCCCACGCTCTCGGCGGGCAGCAGCGGCGAGCCGACATTGACGGCGATGACGATGTCGGCATTGCAGCGCGCTCTGGCTTCTTCGATGGGCACGTTGTCGACCAGTCCGCCATCGACCAGCTTTCGTCCATCGCGAATTGCCGGGGCCAGCATGCCCGGAACCGACATGCTGGCGCGCATGGCAGTGGTCAGGCTGCCATCGCGCATCACTACCCGCTCGCCGGTGCCGATGTCGGTCGCCACTAGCGAGATCGGCAGGGGCAACTTCTCGATCAGGCGTTCGCTGCGGTTGGCGCCGACCAGTTGGTTGAAAAACAGTTTGATTTTGACACCGTCGACGACGCCAGGAGGAAAGCGGACGCCATCGCTCGAAACGCCCAGTTCCGAACCTGGGATGAAGCGCCGCAGCGTTTCCTTGTATCGGTAATTGACCTCCGAAAAATCCGGAATGTCGGAGAACATGTTGTCCCAGTCTGCATCGGCCATTTCCTTGCGCATCATGGCTGGCGTCAGGCCCGAGGCATAAGCGCCGGCGATCAGGGCGCCCATGCTGGTGCCGGCCACGCAATCGACCGGAATCTTCAACTCTTCGAGAACCTCCAGTACTCCGATATGGGCAGCGCCTCGGGCACCGCCGCCGCCAAGGACGAGGCCAATCTTCGGGCGGCCGACATCGGCTGCTGCCTGAGTACTCAGGGTCAGAGCGAGCAATGTCGTTACGAGATAACGCGGAAGCATGGACATGGCAATCTTCATGGCGTGATGAACGAAAAAAAACCCCGCACGAGCGGGGTTTTTGATGAAGCGCGGCGTCTTACTTGGTGCCGATGACTTCGATGTCGGCACGACGATCCGGTTGCAGGCACTCGATGAGAGCCTTGGTCGGCGCGTTGCCCTTGCACTTGTCACCGGTGACCGGCTGGGTCTTGCCCTTGCCTTCGGTGTAAACACGGTTGGCTTCGATGCCCTTGGAGACCAGATAGGTCTTGACGGCAGCAGCACGACGCTCGGACAGGCCCTGGTTGAACTGGGCGGAGCCGATGCGGTCGGTGTGGCCGACCACCAGGATGACTTCCAGCTTGATGGCATTGGCCTTGGCGACCAGTTCGTCGAGCTTGGCCTTGCCTTCGGGGCGCAGCACGGACTTGTTGAAGTCGAAGAGGGCGTCGGCAGCGACGGTGATCTTCTCACCGGTCGGCTTCGGTGCGGCAACCGGCGCAGCAGGTGCCGGCGGTTCGCACACTTCCTTCGGAATCAGATCCTTGTCGCACTGGCAACCAGCCGG
>JAEUOH010000204.1 GCA_016790845.1 Dechloromonas sp. | reverse complement strand
GGCGCTTTCGCTCGTCTTTGTCGGCTTCCAGCCCTTCGGCTTGACCAGCAGGTAACCCTGCATTTCAAGGTGCAGCGCCGAGCAGAATTCCGTGCAGTAGTACGGATAGACGCCTTCCTTGTCGGCCTTGAACTTGACGGTGACCGTTTTGCCCGGTTCGACCGAGGCATGGGTGTTGTAGGTCGACACCGTGAAGCCGTGGGTTTCGTCCTGGGCACGTTCGAGGTTGGTCAGGTGGATGGTGATTTCGTCGCCCACTTCCGCCTCGATGGTTTCCGGCGTGATGTGCGAACGGATCAGCGTTCCGAAGACTTCGATCTTGTTGCCCTTCTTCACGGTTTTCTCTTCGCCTGCGCGGACCATGCCGGGGTGCGGCTTGTCGGTGCGGGAATCGGTACCAACCTTGTAGCGGACGCCCGGTTTCAGCTTGGTCGCTTCGATACCCACGGCGTAGTGCGGCTCACCCAGCGGCAACGGCATGTCGTACAACAGTTGCATCTTGTCGTTCGAAATGTCGATCAGCTGGTGGTTTTGCGGATGCAGTGGGCCAACCGGCACGAAGCGGTCGATCGCCAACTTGTTCAGCGCCACCAGGTAACGGCCCTTCGGATCCATGGAATCACCTTCCATGGTCATCAGGTGACCGATGTTGTAGTGGACGGAGATCTTGTCCAGTACCTTGCCTTCACAGTAGTTCCATTTGGCAACCTGCGAATCCACGTAGAGCGAGGTGTAGGCGACACACGGCTTGCTGTCGTACTGGGTGTGCAACGGGCCGAGGCCAAGTTGCACCTGCTTTTCCAGTGCATCCTTCATGCCGATGACAGGAATGCCGTACGGATCCTTGGATTCGAACTTGCCGGCCTTGATGGCGGCCTGAATCTTGTCGAAGGAGTAAACCGACACGTGGGTGTCCAGCTTGCCGGCGACGGTGATGAACTTGCCGTCCGGGGTCACGTCGACGCCGTGCGGCGACTTCGGTTCCGGTACCAGGAAGAGGATGCCTTCCTTGATCGAAACGTCCATCGGCAGGACCTTGTGGCCGTTGATGGTCTTTGCCTTGCCGGCAGCGACCAGTTCGGCGGCCTTCTTCCAGTTGATCACGTGCAGGTAGTCGGTGTCCTTGGCGGAGCAGCCGGCTTCGTACGGTGGACGGCCCTTTTCGATGCCGCCGACGTAGCGCTCGGAGCAGAAGGAGTTGGTGAACGACCAGCCATCGGACGGACCCTTGCCGGCGTCGGACAAGTCCTGCGAGTACGGCGGCAATTCGAGGGAGAAGGATTCCTTCGGATCGAGGCGGCCTTCCTTGCGGTCGAACTTCCAATAGGTCACGCCGCCACGGTATTTCTCGTTGAATTCCTCGAGCGGGTAGAACTTCTTGTTCTCGAGCGGTGCGGCGTACTGGGCGGCTTCGATGACGTACTCGGTGTTCGGCGTCACGAAGGCGCCGCCGTGTTCCGACTTGTAGATCGGGTTGACGACGATCTGCTTGGTTTCGAAGTCGCGCAGGTCGATCACGGCCAGGCGCGGGTTGGCCTTGTCGTTGATGAACAGGAACTGGCCGTCGTACTTGCCCTGGGTCTCGGAAATCGCCGGGTGGTGCGTGTCGCCCCAGTTGATTTCCTTGCCGTCGATATTGCCCTGGCGCAGAACGGCCCTGGAGTTTTCGTCGAAGCCGTAGCCCTGCCACGGTTCCGGCGTAAATACGCCGATATATTTGAGGATGCGCATGGATGGAATGCCATACACGATGATCTGGCCGGACTGGCCGCCAGAGCTGAAGACCACGAATTCGTCGCGTTTGCCGGTCGGAACATAGGTCTTGGACGCGGCCAGCAGATCCTGCTGGCTCAGTCCGCGACGCTTCATCACGTCCTGCAGCGATTCGGCCGACCACGCGCTGGCGGCCCCGAAGCCGATCCCCGCCGCGACGAGCAGCGTGGTGGATTTCACTGCAAATCTTTTCATCTCGATCTCTCCCATGAAAACAAGAAGTAGTGCTTACTACCCTCCATTGCCCCTGTGACGTTTTGTCACTGTGACAATTTGTCGCACACTGTAGGCTTCTCTACGTGTTAAAAACTTGATCTCTGCTAATTCCTGCTGCGCCTGATGAAGGAAAATGCGGTATCCCGTTTGGCCGCCAGGCCTGGAAAAGACAGTTGAACAAAAAAATTCTGATTGATGTCATCGGCATCCTGTTGATTGCGCTGGTGGTAGTTGTCGGTTACAAGCTTTCGCCTTTGTTGTTGCCCAAGGCCGATGTCACGGTGCATCCCGATCCCGCCTGCGACCTGCATCGCTCGCCCTGTGAGGTATTGCTGCCTGGCGGTGGCAAGTTGGCGGTGCGCATGCAGCCCTTGCCGATTCCGATGGTCAAGCCCTTCCAGGTCGAGGTGAAACTCGACGGCATCAGCGCATCGCGTGTCGAGGTCGATTTCGCCGGCGTGGACATGAACATGGGCCTGAATCGCCCTGAACTGGGCGCCCGGGGCGCGGGCATTTATATGGCCGAAGCCACGCTGCCGGTCTGCATTACCGGCCAGATGGAATGGCAGGCCACTGTCCTGGTGGAAGCGGCCGGGCAGCGCATCGCCGTGCCGTTCCGCTTCACTTCGTTACCCCACGGATAATTCATGTCGCAACGGATCCTGCTTGCTATCGCAATCCTGCTCGCCGCGCTGGTACTTGGCCTAGCGTTCTTCTGGCAGCCGGAACTTCCCGAACGTCCCTTGCCGGTTGCGGCGGCCCCGGCCGGCGGCGATTTCACGCTGCAATCAGCCAGCGGGCCGGTGGCGCTGCAGGATTTTCGCGGCAAGGTGGTGCTCGTCTATTTTGGCTATACCTACTGCCCGGATATTTGCCCGACCTCGCTGGCGGCCACGGCCGAGGGCCTCAAGCTGTTGTCGCCGGAAGAGTTGGCGCGAGTGGTGGTGATCTTCGTCTCGGTCGACCCGGAACGTGACTCGCCGGCTCGTCTCAAGGAGTATGGAGATTTCTTCCATCCCGCCATCGTCGGCGTCACCGGCGCGGCAGACGAGGTGGCAGCCATTGCCCGCCGCTACGGCGTGTTCTACGCCCGCCAGCCGGTGGCGACGGCGGGTGGCGGCTATGTCGTCGACCACACTTCGGATACCTATATCGTTGCGCCCGATGGCCGTCTGGATGGCAAGATTCCCCACGCCGCGCCGCCGGAACAGGTCGCTGCCGAGATTCGCAAACGTTTGACCAAACCATGAAGGAGAGAGTGCTCATGAAACAACTATCGCTGCTGGCCGCCGGCCTGCTGTTTTCCGTCGGCGTGCTGGCTGGCGCTGCCGACAACGTTGCGGTGCAGGATCCCTATGTGCGCCTGGCACCGCCCAACGCGCCGGCCACCGGCGCCTTCATGGTGATCAAGAACACCGGCGACAAGGACGTGAAACTGGTCAAGGCCGACAATCCGGCTTCCAAGGTCACTGAACTGCACACCCATATCAACGATGGTGGCGTGATGAAGATGCGCCCGGTGCCGGCCATCGACATCAAGGCCAAGGGCGAGGCGGTACTCAAGCCGGGCGGGCTGCACGTGATGCTGATCGACCTCAAGGCGCCGATGAAGGAAGGCGAAGCGGTTCCCATCACGCTGACTTTTGACGACGGCAGCAGCAAGACCGTCGATGCCAAGGTGGTGCGCCCGACACCGGCGCCGGCGATGGAGCACAAGCACTGATTTTTGCCTGTTTTTGAGGGTCGACCGCAACTGCCGCGGTCGACCCGTGGCCGCCCCGGGAGTTTAGGGCCGATGCCTATTTGATGCAGGTCGTGAATTCATTCACGGACTGTCCTGTGCCGATTTGTCATTATTCGCCTAACGACAACTGGAAAGGTCACAGGTAATGACAAACACATCGAGCAAGGCGAATTCGGCTTATTCCGATGTCTATCCGGGCAGCGACCGGCACGACGGCAGCGACCGATTCGGCGCAGGCTTCGATTTGCGCGAGACGCTCGGCGATACCAAGGTGCGCGAGGCGACCTTCGCGGAATTTCTGGCAGAACTCAAGAAAGCCAACAAGCAGGCAGGCTAGGCGTTACCCCACGGGCACCCGTAGCGGCCGGTGTTTGCCGGCCGAACCGACCTTTCCCCGACGCGGCGTGCCTGCCTGGTTTCAGATTCTGACCGGGCGTTTCGATAACTTCCTTTGCAGGGTTCGACGGTGCATCTTCAGCGCGCGCGCGGTGGCCGAGATGTTGCCGTCGTTTTCATTGAGCACACGCTGAATGTGCTCCCACTCCAGACGGTCGACCGATAGCGGTTCGTCGGAGGGCGGTACGTCGAAATCCGGCGCCTCGTCCTGTTCGAAAGCGGCGATGATGGCTTCGATTTCAACGGGTTTGGCGAGATACTGGATTGCACCCAGCTTGATGGCGTCCACGGCCGTGGCGATGCTGGCGTAGCCGGTCAGCACGACGATCCGGCAGTCGGGTTCGATATTTAGCAGTTCCTGGATCAGTGCCAGGCCCGAACTGCCGTTCAGATTGAGATCGAGTACGACGCGGGTCGGCGAAAACTCACGCGCCAGCGCGAGTGCGGCAGCGGGTTCCCCGGCGCCCCACACTGAATAGCCGCGCCGTTCGAGGCTGCGAACCAGTATGGCGTTGAAACTGGGGTCGTCGTCGATGACCAGGGTGGGTTCGCTCATTGTTTCCTCGCGGTCAGTTCGAGGCGGGCGCGGGCGCCGCCCTCGGGCGGGTTGGATAGCGTCAGGCGGCCGCCAAGTTGCTCGATTGCCGAGCGCGTCAGCAGCAGGCCGATGCCGCTGCCTCGTTCGTGTGCCGGAAAGGCGGTCTGGCCGCCGGCGCGTAATACTGCTTGGGGAAACCCCGGGCCATGGTCCCGGATGTCGATCACGATGCTTTCGGCTGTCCATTCGAGACCGATCTCGATTGCGGCGGACGATGCGTTGGCGGCGTTATTCAACAGATTGAGCACGGCCTGCTCGAGGCGCGGGTCGTCGATGATCGCGGGCGCCGGCTGATTGCCATGTGCTTGCAGATGGCTGGTGGCGCGAGGCCGCGTCGCGTGCCAGCGTTGGCGTATTCCCTCCAGCCAGTGGTCGACCGCAGTTGTGGCGGTGTTTTCGAGGCGCTCGGCACCTGCCCGGCGCGATAGTCCGGTGATGATTTCCTTGCAAATGCCGACCTGCTGGCGAAGCAGAGCAATGTCCGGCTGCAGGCTGGCTGGCAGTTGCGGGTCGTTGGCCAGGTCGCCCGCGAGGAGGGCGATGGTGCCGAGCGGCGTGCCCAGTTCGTGGGCGGCGCCGGCCGCCAAGGTGCCTATCGCCATGATGCGCTCGTCGCGCAACGCCTGTTCGCGGGCAGCGGCCAGTTCGGCATCGCGCTCGCGGATCAGTCGAGTCATGCGGACGACGAACCAGGCGATCATCGCCGCCGAGACGGCGAAGGTCAGCCACATGCCGAGCAGATGCAGGCGGGCCGCGCGACCGGCGTCGCTGAGCGGCAAGGGTATGTAGAAAACCATCAGCGCCGAATAGACGGCGATGGCGGCGACGCCGATGGCAACAACACAACGTACCGGCAAAGTTAGCGCGGCGATCGCAACTGGCGGCAGCAACAGCGAGACCAGCGGGTTGGTGGCACCACCACTGAAAAATACCAGCGCGCCAAGAGTGGCGATGTCGATCAGCAACTGGGTGAACAGTTCGGCCGGCGATGCCGAATCCGCATTGCGCACGCGCCACTGCACCGTTGCGTTGAACAATGCGGCGATGCCGAGCAGCACCAGCAGCGGCGCCAGAGGCAGGGGGATTTCCAGGGGGCCGGGGAGCAGCAGCGTCAGTCCGGTCATGACCGCCAGCGCGGCCCAGCGCGCGGCGACCAGTCGGCGCAGGTTGGCCAGGTGGTCGCTGCCGTCGGCGGTGCATGAGATGAAAGGCATGCGACGGATTATGCGTGATTTGCGTCAATTTTCTGCAGCCGGTGCCATGCGACAATTTGCCGCATCGTTTTCCTGGGCTTCTTTGCATGCGTTTTTGCCGACAGTTTTTGTTCGCAGCTGCCGCCTGGCTGGTTACCAACACGGCTGTTGCGGTCGACCTCGAAAAAGGCAAGGAAATCAACGGCACTTGTGCGGCCTGTCATGGCGATCAGGGGGCGGGCGGCAAAAAGGGGGAATACCCGCGCCTCGCCGGCCAGCGGGCGGCTTATCTTGAACGTCAGTTGAAGAGCTTCCGGGCGCGAACGCGGATCAATATTCCGATGTTTCCATACACGCAGGAAAGGGAGTTGTCCGACGAGGACATCAAGGACGTCTCGGCCTACCTGGCCGGGATCGAACTGTCGAACCGGATGCCGACCTACACCGGCAAGGAGGATGCGCTGACCAGGTTGCTGATGGCCGAGAAGGTGATGATCATCCCGCGTGCCGAGGGCGATCTCGCGAATGGCGAGGCGATCTATCAGAAGAAATGTGCCGCCTGCCATGGAAAATCCGGCAAGGGACGCGGCATGTTTCCGGTGCTGGTCGGCCAGTACACCAGTTATCTCAAGCGACAGGCCGATCTTTACCTCAAGGGTGACCGTCCGCATGACGAGGAGGGTGTCGTCGGCGTCCTCAATACGCTTAAAGAGCAGGATATCCAGGACATCCTGGCCTATCTGACCTCGATCCAGGAGCCCAGTGAATGAAACGTCTTTTGGTGATCTGCGTTGTCTCGCTGGCGCCGACGTGCGTCTGGTCGCATGCCCATGCCGGCAAGATCGATGACAGCATGCCGGATGCGCAGAAAATCCGCTTTTGCGAGCGCGTCCGCGATTTCGCGCTGCAGGCGTTCTACGACCGCGACAAGGGGCGGCCGATGAAGGTTTTTGTCGAGGATGGCAGCGATGGGGCACGCATCACCAATCATGTCATCAGGCGCATTTACGAGGAGCCTCAGATTTCCAGCCCGAAGAAGGCCGAAGCTTTCGGTCGGGCGACCTGTAACGAAATGATGGGAACGAAGGCAGCGCCTGAATAGGGAAGGCAGGCAATTCCGAATTTTGCCGGGCGTGGTTAAACTGTGCCCATGAGCAAAATCCTGATTACTCGCAAGCACCGGCTGTCGGCCAAAAAAGCGAAGGCCGCCGCCGAGCACGTGGCACTCGACCTGCAGAAAGAATACGAACTGGAATACGAGTGGGACGAAAACGGGGTGCTACGTTTCGAGCGCCACGGCCTGCATGGCGAACTCAGGCTGGCCAAAGGCGAAGTGACGGTGCTGGTGCATCTCGGTTTTTTGCTATGGCCGTTCCGCGCCAGCCTGGAGCGGGAAATCCACGCCTATTTCGACGAGCGTTTTGCTTAGGGCGTGTTCACAGTAACCGGCGGGACTGCGTTTGCCGGGGCGGGAAGGGTGCCAAGGCGCGAGGTGCGGGGAATGGTCGTTCCATTCCCAAGCCGAGCAACGCCGGCGACCGCCCGCCCCGGCAAACCCGAAGGGCAAGGGTCTGGCGAGGCGCATTGCCGCGTTGCCGCTCGCTTGTGCAGATCACTGCACCGTGCGACCGGCGTCTTGCACTGCCTCTCCGCACGACCCTTGCGCAGCCCGTCGCTTACTGTGAACACGCCCTAGCCCTTGAGCGAGGCGATCAGATCGATGTAGGCCTGTTTTGCCGTTTCGGGCGCTGTGCCCTGCAGGCCGGCCCAGGCGTCGTACTTGGCTCGTCCGACCAGATCGGTGAAGCCAGGGCGCTTGCCGCTGACGTCGCCCTCGCTGGCCTGCTTGAATAGGGAATAGAGGCGCAGCAGGGTCTGGTTGTCGGGACGTTCGGTCAAGGTTTTCGAATTGGCGACAGCGGCATCGAATTCAGCTTGCAGATCACGCATCGGTTTCTCCCTCGGGTAGTGAACTCAGCGACAATTAATCAGTATTATAGATATATCAAGTTCTTTTGGAGGCTGCAGTGCCGTCCCACGAACGTATCTCCCACGTCGACACCGCATGGCTGCGCATGGATCGCCCGAGCAATCTGATGCAGATTGTCGGGGTCATGCTGTTCGAAGGACAACTGGATTACCAGCGCCTGCGTAGCGCGATCGAAAGGCGAATGCTGGGCTTCAGTCGTTTCCGGCAGATGGCGGTGGCCGACAATACCGGCTATGTCTGGCAGGATGATCCCGATTTCAGCCTTGATCACCATTTGCATCGGGTGACCTTGCCTGGCGCGGGGGGCAAGACCGATCTCGAACATTTCGTCGCCGACCTCGCCTCGACGCCGCTCAACCCGAACCGGCCCCTGTGGGAAATGCACCTGGTCGATACAGCGCTGGGCGGTCAGGCGCTGGTGATGCGTATTCACCACAGTATTGCCGACGGCATCGCTCTGGTCGGCGTTGTTCTCTCGATGGCCGATAACGCTCCCGGCAACACCTTGCCGCATAGACGGGCAAAGCGCGTTCATGAGGATGACGAAGACGAGGATATTTTCTGGCGCATGATCTGGCGCCCGATGACCGATGCGATGGTGGGCACGGTGCGGATGTCCACCAATCTCTGGGTCAAGTACATCGAACTGATGAGCAACCCGGGCAAGATGTTCGACTATGCGCGGATCGGCAGCAACATCACCGGTGAAGTGGCGAAACTGGCGCTGATGCCGGATGACAGCCATACGCGCTTCAAGGGCAAGCCGGGCATCGCCAAGCGGGTTGCCTGGTCGGAGCCGATTTCGCTGCCCGAGGTCAAGGCTGTCGGCCGCGTGCTCGGCTGCTCGGTCAATGATCTGCTTCTGTCGGCGGCGGCGGGCGCCCTGCGCGCCTATCTGGCCGAGCGTGGTGACAAGGTCGACGGCGTCGAGATTCGAGCCATGGTGCCGGTGAACATGCGGCGGCCAAGCGACGCGGGCAAACTAGGCAACCGCTTCGGACTCGTCGCCCTGGAACTGCCGGTTGGCGTCGAGAACCCGTTGGCGCGGCTTTACGCGACGCGCGAAAGGATGGCGAAGCTCAAGGGGTCGTACCAGGCAGCGCTGACGCTTTCCATTCTGGGCTTGGTGGGCATGGCACCGAAGTTTGTCCAGCAGCAGATTCTCGATCTGCTGGCGAGCAAGGCCACGGCAGTGATGACCAACGTGCCCGGGCCGCAGGAGGCGCTCTATCTGGCCGGCGCCAAACTGCGGCAACCCTTGTTCTGGGTGCCGCAGTCAGGCGACATCGGCATGGGCGTGTCCATCCTTTCCTACGACGGCAAGGTACAGTTCGGGCTGATTTCCGACCACCATCTGGTGCCTGATCCCGAACGCATCGTCGAGCGTTTTGCCAGCGAGTTCGACAAGCTGCTGATGCTGGTGCTGATGGAACCATGGGGCCGCCTCGGCGATCCTGCGGCCGTCGAGGCAGGTCTGGCGGACGAGGGCGCCTGAGGACCGGCGCTCAGTCCATTTCGGCCTTGGCAGCCTCGATGTCCAGTTTTTCCATGGCGTCGGCCGGCGTACAGACGACCGCCTCTTCGTAAAGCTTCTCGGCATCTTTCATGCGGGAGCGCCCGAACAGCATGACCAGGCCGTCCGCGTATTCGGTACGGGCAATCGCCGAATCAGGATTGAGGTCGAGCGCGGTGCGGAAGTGCTTCTCGCTCGCTTCCTTCTTGGCGCCGTAGGTCAGTCCGCCGACCAGACTGCCCACCTTGTCGATGATCTCGGCGTGCCAGGTCCCGAGCGCGATATGCGCATCGGCGTGCCTGGGCTGGAGTTTCAACGCCTGGTCGAGACTTTCCTTGATCTTGCCGCCCAGACCCTGGGCCAGCGCCTTGGCCACGGAAATACCCTGGCTGTAGCGTCCCAGCGCGTAGGCGTGGATGTACCAGGCGTTGGCGTTGGCCGGATCGGCTTGTTGAAGCGCGACGCAGCGCTCGGCGATTTCTTGGAACAACTGCAGTTTGCTGGCTTCGTCATCTTCCAGGTAGTTGGCGTGGATCATTGCCGCCTTGTTGGCGGCGTTGATGCCCGCCGCCCCGGCCGCCAGGCCGATTTCCACAGCTTTGGCAAAATCGCCGGCGTGATAGGCACGCCAGGCATCCTGGGCAGCCTCATCATCGGGGTAGGGCTCGCCATCACCGCGGTGCAGGCGTTCCCAATTTTTCTTGAGCGCCGTGCCGCCATAGGCGAAATGCTTGTCCGGGTAGGGGAATTTCTTCCAGGTTTTTTTTGCCATTGTCTCTCTCCTCTAGTTTTTCTGGACGTAAGCGCCGGACAGTTTTTCCAGGAGGTGCCGGGCTTCGCCTTGCAGATAAGGGGCGGCCAGCGACATCACCTGATAGATGCCGCGTCCGATGTCCGGCTCCCCGCGCGGGCGGCGGGCATGCTCGAACGACAGCCAGAAGGTCGCGACCACGCTCATGTTGGTGGCCAGGGCGCGAATTTCCGCGGCTGTTGCGGTCAACGCGCCGGAAGCGGCCAATCCCTGGCAAACGTTGATGGCGGTGCTTTCCTTGTGTTCGAGAATGCGCTGGAAATGCGTTTCGACCAGACGGTTACGGGTCAGCAGATCGTTGATGTCACGGTAAAAGAAGCGGAATTTCCAGATGGTTTCGAACAACAGGTGCAGGAACAGCCAGATGTCCTCGGTGCCTTGCGGACGATTCCCGGGCGCGGTGAGCAGGGATTCGATTTCCTTTTCGTATTCCGCAAACAGCGCATTGACGATCTCGTCCTTGCTGTGGAAATGGTAGTAAAGGTTACCGGGGCTGATTTCCATTTCGTCGGCGATTACCGTCGTCGTGACGTTCGGCTCGCCGAAATCATTGAACAGCTTCAGTGCCGTTTCGACAATGCGCTCACGGGTGCGCCGCTTGGGTTTTCGTTCCATCTCCGGACTCGATTATTGTTGTCTCCAGAGAACAGGATACATCAAGCCGGCATGCGTTTTTCAAGCCAGCCTTGCAATTCTTCGAGCGAGGCATCGAGCGCCTTGGCGGTCTTGTTGAGGCTGACCCCGGCACGCTGGCGGTTTGTCGAAACCAGTGAGCGGCGGTGATCCTTGAGCGTGCCCAGATCCAGATCCAGACCGTGGCGTTCGAGAATCGGCTTCAGTTCGTGCCGGCGCCGGTAGAGGTCGATGCGGGTGCGCTGGTAGGCGTGTTCGCACAGGCGCCGCCGGTCGCGGTAGCTGAAGACGTTGGTGAAGAACATCTCGGCATCGTCGCGGCTTGGTTCGAAAAGCACGACATCGGCGTTGCTGTATTGGTGTTTGTAGCGATCCATGCCGACCCGCATCCTGGAATGGATGATGGCGCGGAAAGTTTGCGACAGGACGACCGGCAGGCCGCCATCGTTGAGCGTCTGGCGTTCTTGCGCATTGCGCCGGGCCGCCAGTTCGGCGTCGAAGGGAACCAGCGGGTTGATGCACAGCACCAGTTCGGCGCCTTCCTTGAGGGCGACCGAGGCGTGTAGTGTCTTGATCAGTGCGCCGTCGACATAATAGTGATCGCCGATGCGCACCGGAGGAAAGAGTCCGGGCAGGGCGGTGCTGGCCTGAACGGCGACCGAGATTGGCACGTCGTCGTGGCCGGGCGAGCCGAAGGCGATCGATTCGCCGGAGTCGAGGTTGGTCGCCACCAGGAAAAGTTTGCGCTTGAGCTTGCGGAAATCATTGGTGCGACCACGGCGGGAAAACAGATCCCGCATCACGCGATCGATACCGCCGTTGTCGAAGAGACCGGTCGGAATGGCTCGTGACAGCCGCTGGAAAGACTCGAACAGGCCGTGATGGAAAGGGTCGCCGAGATAGTTCTGGGCGGCGGAGAAGAGCAGATTGGGAACCGACAGGGCGCGGCTGAGATACTCGCGAAACGCCGGGCGCAACAGCATTTCCGGGTCGAACAGTTCTTCTGCGTCGTTATCGATGAGGATGCGCGCCAGTTTTTCCGGCGTGATGCCGTTGGCGAAAGCAGCCGCAACCAGACTGCCGGAACTGACGCCGACAAAGATGTCCGCCCGATTGAAATCAAGCCCGACGATCGATTCCGCAAGCGCGACGCTGGCGCCGATTTCGTAGATGCCACCCAACGGGCCGCCGCCGGCCAGTGCAATGCCTATTGTGGACAAGTCGTCTCCCTCCACACAATACGCAGAATGCCCGGCCGGGCCGGGCATTCCAAAATGCCGTTCTGCCTTTCCGGGTTATTTATACCCGGTTCCCCTGCTTATACAGGATTTGCTTTACCAGCAGCGGCATCAGCAGGCTCGGCGACCGCTTTGGCGGCGACGCTTTTGGCAGGCGCCGGCCTCTTGGCCGGTGCCGCCTTGGTGGCGACAGCCTTGGCGGTTGCCGGAGTCGCCGCCTTGGCGACCGGTTTCGCCGCTGGTTTGGCGGCAACCTTCGTCGCGGCGCTCTCCTGTGCGTCGGTCAGTTGCTGGACGACGGCGGTGAGTTCGGCTACCCGCTTCGACAGCTTGTCGATGTCCTTCTTGCTGGGAACGCCAAGGCTGGACAGGGCACGGGCAACGCGATCCTCGAACACCTGTTCGAGACGATCCCAAGTACCGGCGGCCTTGCCTGCCACTTCGGCCATCTTTTCATCGGCCACCTTGCGCGTCTTCTTCTGAATGGCTTCGCCTTCCTTGACCAAGGCATCAAACACCTTGTTGCCTTCTTCCTGGGCCTTGGAGTACGCACCCAAGCCGGCCAACCAGATCTGCTGGGCGGAATCCTTGACGGTTTGAGCAAGTTGGTTTTCCGACAGGCTCTTGAATTTCTTGACCATGATCATCTCCTTTGAAAAATTGACTGGTTCGGCAGGCATTTCTCTCTGCCCTTGGAAACAGTGTAGGAGATTCGGTTAGAACAGGCATACTAATTTCCTAGGTCAGCTATTCTAGAATGGCATTGATTTAAAAAATTATTCCAGGAGACGAACATGCAGTACTTCATCACGGGAGCATCGGGTTTCATCGGCAAGCGTCTGGTCAA
>JAEUOH010000195.1 GCA_016790845.1 Dechloromonas sp. | reverse complement strand
GGCTGAGTTGCCGACCTCCTGGGCCGCCACCAAGGCCGCCTACATTGGTGCCTGCCGCGACAAGGCCGAGAACATCGCCACCCGCAAGGCCTCGCAGAACGCCATCGCCGCGCTGGTCCCGGCCGTGCCGGAAATCTTCGGCGGCTCGGCCGACCTGGCCGGCTCCAACCTGACCTTCGTCAAGGGCAGCAAGGGCGTCACCCGCACCGAAGGCGGTAACTACTGCTACTACGGCGTGCGCGAATTCGGCATGACCGCAATCGCCAACGGCATCGCCCTGCATGGTGGCCTGCTGCCCTACACCGCGACCTTCCTTGTCTTCTCCGACTACGCCCGCAACGGCATCCGCATGGCGGCGCTCATGAAGCAGCGCCAGATCATGGTCTACACCCATGACTCCATCGGCCTCGGCGAGGACGGCCCGACCCACCAGCCGGTCGAGCACATCCCGTCGATGCGCATCATCCCCAACCTCGATGTCTGGCGCCCGGCCGATGCGACCGAAACGGCCGTCGCCTGGACTTCCGCCGTCGAGCGCAAGGATGGCCCCAGCGTCCTCGCCCTGTCGCGCCAGAACCTGCCGACCGTCACCCAGAACGCAGCCGATGTCGACATCGCCAAGGGCGGCTACGTGCTCGCCGAAGTCGCCGATGCCGAGCTCACGCTGATCGCCACCGGCTCCGAAATCAAGCTGGCGCTCGACGCCCAGGCCGCACTGGCCGGCGAAGGTATCAAGGCGCGCGTCGTCTCGATGCCCTGCACCAACGTTTTCGACCGCCAGAGCGCCGACTACAAGGCTGCCGTCCTCGGCGCCTGCAAGAAGCGCATCGCCATCGAAGCGGCGCACCCGGATTTCTGGCGCAAGTACGTCGGCCTGCACGGCGCTGTCATCGGCATTGACCGTTTCGGCGAATCCGCCCCGGCCGGCCAGCTGTTCGATCTTTTCGGTTTCACTGTCGCCAACGTCGTCGAGACGGCCAAGGCGCTGTTGTCCTGATTTTTTAGAGAGGGAGTTAGATTCATGGCTATCAAGGTTGCAATCAACGGTTTCGGTCGTATCGGTCGCTGCACGCTGCGCGCCATCTACGAGCAGGGCTTGCAGAACGAGTTCGACGTCGTCGCCATCAACGCCGCCGGCGATCTGAAGACCAACGCCCACCTGCTCAAGTACGACACCACGCACGGCCGTTTCCGCACCAGCGTCGAAACCGAGGGTGAAAACTGCATCATCGTCGACGGCAAGAAGATCGCCTTCTACTCGACCAAGAACCCGAAGGAAATCAACGGGGCCGACCACGGCGTCGACATCCTGCTCGAATGCACCGGCGCCTACACCTCCAAGGCCAAGGCCGCTGCCCTGCTCGAACAGGGCGCCAAGCGCGTGCTGATCTCCGCGCCGGGCGGCGATGACGTCGATGCGACCATCGTCTACGGCGTCAATGAAGGCATCCTCAAGGCCGGCATGACCGTCGTCTCCAACGCCTCGTGCACCACCAACTGCCTGGCCCCGGTCGCCAAGATCCTGTCCGACAGCGTCGGCATCAAGCAGGGCCTGATGACCACGATCCACGCCTACACCAACGACCAGGTCACCGTCGACGTCCGCCACAAGGACTTGCGCCGCGCCCGCGCCGCTGCCGCCAACATCATCCCGACCAAGACCGGCGCCGCCAAGGCCGTTGGCCTGGTGCTGCCGCAACTGGTTGGCAAGGTCGACGGTTTCGCGCTGCGCGTCCCGACCATCAACGTCTCGCTGGTCGACCTGACCTTCACCGCCGAGCGTGCCACCACCAAGGAAGAAATCAACGCCTTGATGACCGCTGCCGCCAACGGTCCGCTCAAGGGCATCCTTGATGTGAACAACGAGCCGCTGGTCTCGTCCGACTTCAACCACACCACGGTTTCTTCCACCTTCGATGCGACGCAGACCCGCGTCATCAAGGGTGAAGACGGCTCTGTGCTGGTCAAGGTGCTGGCCTGGTACGACAACGAGTGGGGCTACTCCTGCCGCATGCTGGACGCCGCCCGCGCCTGGATGAACGCCAAGTAAGCAGGTTTTGTTTTGAAGGGGCCGCAAGGCCCCTTTTGTTTTTACCCGCTCAGGCCCGCCTCATTTGTCACCTTCCGCCCCCCTGCGTCTCGCGATCAACGGTTACGGCCGCATCGGCCGCTGCTTCCTGCGCGCGCTGCTCGAGTCGCCTAGCGCCGGTCATCTGCAGGTGGTCGCCATCAATGAGCCGGCCAACCTCGAAAGCATGGCCTACCTTACGCGTTACGATTCCACGCATGGGCGGCTGCGCGGCGAAGTCGAGGTCGTCGACGGCGCGCTGCGTATCGAAGACCGGCAAATCACCATCAGCCATGCCCGCACGCCTGAAGCGGTCAATTGGCGCGCCCTCGACATCGATCTGTTGGTCGAATCTTCCGGCTGTTACGGTCGACGCCCGGAATTGACCCGTTTTCTCGACGCCGGCTGCCCGCGCCTGCTGCTCTCGCACCCCGGCGCCAGCGGTGAAGATGTCGACGCGACCATCGTCGCCGGCATCAACCAGAACACATTGACCGGCGGCGAGCGTCTGGTATCTGCCGCGTCCTGCACGACCAACGCCATCGTTCCCGTCCTCGATCTGCTCGACCGCGAAGTCGGCGTCGAGCAGGTGCTGCTCAGCACGCTGCATTCGGTGATGAACGACCAGCCGTTGATCGATGGCTACCATCACGACGACCTGCGCCGCACGCGCTCGGCGATGCAGTCGATCATTCCGGTGTCGACCGGGCTGGCGCGCGGTGTCGAGCGCCTGCTGCCGCAACTCGCCGGCCGCGTCCAGGCCAAGGCGATCCGCGTCCCGACGCTAAACGTCTCGGCCATCGACCTGACCATCGCCACCCAGCGCCCGGTTTCCGTGCACAGCATCAACGCCCTGCTCGCCGACGCCGCGCGCGGGCCACTAATGAAGCTGCTGGCCTATTCCGAGGCGGCGCACGCCTCAATCGATTTCAACCACGATCCGCATTCGGCCATCGTCGACGGCAGCCAGACGCGCACCGCTGGCACGCATCTGGTCAACCTCTTCGTCTGGTTCGACAACGAATGGGGCTTCGCCAACCGCATGCTGGAAGTGGCCGACCACTGGTCACGCCGGTGGCCCAGGAAAAACGCTTAACCAAACGCTCAGGAGAGAACCATGAACGTCATCAAACTTACCGACCTCGATGTTTCCGGCAAGCGCGTCTTCATCCGCGCCGACCTCAACGTGCCGCAGGACGAGGCCGGCAACATCACCGAGGACACCCGCATCCGCGCCTCGCTGCCGTCGATCAAGTACTGCCTGGAAAAAGGCGCAGCGGTGATGGTTACCTCGCACCTCGGCCGGCCGACCGAAGGCGAGCTGACTCACGAAGACAGCCTGATGCCTGTCGCCGTGCGCCTCGGCCAGATGTTGCACACCTCGGTGCGCCTGATCCAGAACTGGGTCGACGGCGGCTTCGAAGTGAAGCCGGGCGAAGTCGTGCTGCTCGAGAACTGCCGCGTCAACAAGGGCGAAAAGAAGAACAACGAAGAACTGGCGCAGAAGATGGCCAAGCTGTGCGACATCTACGTCAATGACGCCTTCGGCACCGCCCACCGCGCCGAAGCGACCACCCACGGCATCGCCAGATTCGCGCCGGTGGCCTGCGCCGGCATGCTGATGGGCGCAGAGATCGACGCGCTCTCCAAGGCGCTCGGCAACCCGGCCCGCCCGCTGGTCGCCATCGTCGGCGGCTCCAAGGTATCATCCAAACTGACCATCCTCAAGTCGCTGGCCAGCAAGGTCGACCAGCTGATCGTCGGCGGCGGCATCGCCAACACCTTCCTGCTCGCCTCCGGCAAGCGCATCGGCGATTCGCTGGCCGAAGCCGATCTGGTCAAGGAAGCACACACGATCATGGACATCATGAAGGAACGCGGCGCCGAAGTGCCGCTACCGGTCGATGTCGTCGTCGCCGATGAAGTCTCGGCCCTGGCGCGCGCCAACAAGATTTCCGTCGATGACGTCGCCACCCACGACCGCATCCTCGACATTGGTCCCAAGACCGCCGCCACGCTGTCGCAAATCATTGCCAACGCCGGCACCATCGTTTGGAACGGCCCGGTCGGCGTCTTCGAACTGCCGCAGTTCGCCGGCGGCACCAAGATGCTGGCCTCCGCCATCGCCCACTCCGAGGCCTTCTCGATTGCCGGCGGCGGCGACACGCTGGCCGCCATCGCCAAGTTCCACATCCACGACGATGTCGGCTACATCTCGACCGGCGGCGGCGCCTTCCTCGAATTCCTCGAAGGCAAGACGCTGCCTGCCATCGCCGTGCTTGAGGAACGCGCGGCAAAATAAGGCCGGAAAACAGGTCGACCGCAGCCGGTTGCGGTCGACCGCCTGAAACAGGCAAAAATCGAACAATAACGAGAGGGAGACAAGACATGTCGCGCCATACAAAAATCGTCGCCACGCTGGGCCCCGCTTCGTCGTCGACCGAGGTGCTCGAACGCATGGTGGGCGCCGGCATCGATGTCGTGCGGATGAATTTCTCGCATGGCACGACCGACGATCATCTGGCCCGCGCCAACATCATCCGCGAAATCGCCGGCCGCCTCGGGCGCACCGTCGGCATCCTCGGCGATCTGCAAGGACCGAAGATTCGCGTCGGCAAATTCGAGAATGGCAAGATCACACTGGTCGAGGGCGAGAAATTCATCCTCGACGCCGGCTGCCCGCTCGGCAACCAGGAGCGCGTCGGGCTCGACTACAAAGATCTGCCGAAGGACGTCAAATCCGGCGACATCCTGCTGCTCGACGACGGCCGCCTGAAACTCGAAGTCGGCATGGTGCGCGGCCAGGAAATCCACACCACGGTGCTGGTCGGCGGCACGCTGTCCAACAACAAGGGCATCAACCGCCAGGGCGGCGGCCTCACCGCGCCGGCGCTGACCGCCAAGGACATGGACGACATCAAGACCGCCGCGCAGATCGGCGTCGATTTCGTCGCCGTCTCCTTCCCCAAAAGCGCCGCCGACATGTACATGGCGCGCCAGTTGCTGCGCGCCGCCGGCAGCAGCGCGGTGCTGATCGCCAAAATCGAACGCGTCGAAGCCATCACCAACCTCGCGGAAATCCTGGACGCCTCGGACGGCATCATGGTGGCGCGCGGCGACCTCGCCGTCGAAGTCGGCGATGCCACGGTGCCGGCCCTGCAGAAAAAAATGATCCGCATGGCGCGCGACCGCAACAAGCTGACCATCACCGCGACGCAGATGATGGAATCGATGATCAATTCGCCGGTACCGACCCGCGCCGAGGTATCCGACGTCGCCAACGCCGTGCTCGACGGCACCGACGCCGTGATGCTGTCGGCGGAGACGGCCAGCGGCAAATACCCGGTCGAGACTGTCGAGTCGATGGCGCGCATCTGCATCGAAGCCGAGCGCTCGGCCGAAGTCACGCTCGACCGCGAATTCCTCGACCGTATCTTCACCCGCATCGACCAGTCGATCGCCATGGCGGCGATCTGGACGGCGCATCACCTCAAGGTCAAGGCCATCGCCGCCCTCACCCAGTCCGGATCGACCGCGCTGTGGATGAGCCGCCTGAACTGCGGCGTGCCGATCTACGCGCTGACACCGGATGCCGAATCTCTTTCGCGGATGGTGCTCTATCGCGAAGTCTACCCGCTGCTGATGAAGCAGCAGCACACCGACCGCGACCTGCTGCTGGCCGAAGCCGAGCAGGTCCTGCTCGAGCGCGGCGTGGTGCAGAACGGCGACCTGATCGTTTTAACCATCGGCGAACCCATCGGCTGCGCCGGGGGCACCAATACGCTCAAGATCGTTCGCGTCGGCGAGCACCAAATCGGCTAGGCGAGTAAACTAGCTCTATTAATCATCACCGTTTCGAACAGGAGTTCCCATGCCGCTCGTATCCATGCGCCAACTGCTCGACCACGCCGCCGAAAACGGCTACGGTCTGCCCGCCTTCAACGTCAACAACATGGAACAGGTCTGGGCTATCTGCGAAGCCGCCAGCCAGACCGACGCCCCCGTCATCATGCAGGCCTCGGCCGGCGCCCGCAAGTACGCCGGCGAACCCTTCCTGCGCCACCAGATCCTGGCCGCCCTCGAAGCCTACCCCAACCTGCCCATCGTCATGCACCAGGATCACGGCCAGAGCCCTGCGGTGTGCATGGCCGCGATCCGCTCCGGCTTCACCTCGGTGATGATGGACGGCTCGCTCGAAGCCGACGGCAAGACCACGTCTTCCTATGAATACAACGTCGCCGTATCGAAGGAAACCGTCAAGTTCGCCCACTCGATCGGCGTTTCCGTCGAAGCCGAACTCGGCGTCCTCGGCTCGCTGGAGACCATGCGTGGCGACAAGGAAGACGGCCACGGCGCCGAAGGCCACATGACCCGCGAACAGCTGCTGACCGATCCCGACCAGGCTGCCGACTTCGTCAAGCAGACCAACTGCGACGCGCTGGCCATCGCCATCGGCACCAGCCACGGCGCCTACAAATTCACCAAGAAGCCGACCGGCGACATCCTCGCCATCGACCGCATCAAGGAAATCCACGCCCGCATCCCGAACACCCACCTGGTCATGCACGGCTCGTCGAGCGTGCCGCAGGAACTGCTCGCCGAGATCCGCGAGTTCGGCGGCGACATGAAGGAAACCTACGGCGTGCCGGTCGAGGAAATCGTCAAGGGCATCGCCCACGGCGTGCGCAAGGTCAATATCGACACCGACATCCGTCTCGCCATGACCGGCGCCATCCGCCGCTACTTCGTCGAGAATCCCACCAAGTTCGACCCGCGCGACTACCTCAAGCCGGCCCGCGAAGCTGCCAAGAAGATCTGTCTGGCCCGCTTCGAAGCCTTCGGCTGCGCCGGCCGCGCCAGCCAGATCAAGCCCGTGCCGCTGGAAAAAATGGCGGAACGCTACGCCAGGGGCGAACTGAACCAGATCGTCAAATAAGGCCGTTCTTCAGGGTCGACCGCGACAGCCGCCTTCAGGCGGCTGTTTTTGTTTTATTGGATGGCGGTGATCGGCCACAAACGGCCGGTCACCTTTTCTCAACAACGGTCATTCGAGCGGCAACTGTGCTCGATAACCTGCCGGATGACCTGCTTCAGGATGTCGGCCAATCCTGCCGTCCAGCCACTCTCAAATTTCGCTACAGGCTGTCATGGTCATGATAGGCGGAAGCTCGTCGTGGCACGCCGGAGCCAAGAACCATTGACGCAAGGATCGGAAACAACACGACAGACAGTACGCCAGCCACGACTAGCGAGCCTGCCTCCTGCGGCAGCATCACGCCGTTGTTCACCGCGACGTCGGTCATTGCGACGATCAGCGACAAGGTCGTGGCGGAGTACAACCCGAGTGCCACCGACTCACGGACCGTGCCGACTCGACGGCTCATGAACATCAGTGGCAGGTGAACGACGATCAGGGCGCCAAATAGCACGGCAGTCCGCAGGAGCCCCGGACCGCTGGTGAACACCGCAGCCACGTCCAGTTTCATCCCGCTTGCGATGAAGAACACCGGCACAAGGAAACCGAAACCCACGGCATCGAGCTTTTGCTGCAGCAGGTCATTCGGCGCGCCCTGTACCGAAAGCTTGACGATCATGCCGGCCGCAAGCGCACCGAGCGCAAGATCGAGACCGAAGTCCTCTGCGGTTACCACCAGCACGCCAAGGAGAAGCATCGCGACGCGCACGGGCAACTGGCTCGACTGAGTCATCGTGCGCCGAAGCAGGTTCAGGAACGGCGGTGCGGCCACGCCGCGCAGCAGCGACCAGGCAACCAACAGAACGATCGCGAGGAAAGCGAGGGCGAGCAGCGATTCCTCCCCGGCGCTATGTTGCCGGGAGAGTAGCAAGGACATGAGCAGGATCGGGCCGAGCTCGCCCACCACGCCCACCGCCATGACAAGCCGGCCGAACGGCGTTTCGAGCGTTCCCGAGTCGCGCAGCATCGGCACAAGCACACCCAGCGCCGTCGTGGCGAGCGCGATCCCGACGACGATCCACGCATCGAACAGTCCAAACGCGTGTCCGGCGAACGCGATTGCGAAGCTGAGTGCGAGACAGGCGATCCAGCCTGCAAGCGCGAGCCGCAAAGGCTTCCCGCGGATGGCCGCGAGCTCGATTTCCAATCCGGCGAGGAAGAACAGAAACGCCATGCCGATCGTTGCCACCCCGGGCACCACGCCTTCCGCCGCGGCCCAAGCTAGACCTTGAGGACCGATGGCGACGCCCAAGGCCAACTCAAGCACGACGATCGACAGGCCAATGCGCCGCGTGAGCTCGCCGATCAGGGGCGCGACCACCGCAGCTGCGAGGACAACGAGCAACGATGGAATGTGCGGGTGCATCGAGGTATCGGGTCAGAAGATGGCGATTACGCAGAATAGCACTACCGATCCCGACTCAAGCCCGGGACCGGAACATCATCTGCCCGGTGCGTTTCTCCTGGCCGGATGCACCTTGCCCTCGAAAACCGTGCCCCAGACCTTGATGGCGCGCAGTCCTTTGACGCCCACTTCATAGGGATCTTTGTCGAGTATGGCGAAGTCGGCCAGCTTGCCGGCTTCGATACTGCCCAACTCGTTCTCCATGCCGATCATGTAGGCGGCATCGATGGTGATGGCACGTATGGCCTGATCCAGTGTCAGGCGCTCGCTGGGGGCGAACACCTTGCCGGCCATCGTTTCCCGCGAGGCAGCGGTCCACGCCAGGAACAGCGGCTCGGCGGGCGCCATCGGGAAATCGGAGTGGAGCCCGACCGGCACACTGCGCTTGACAAGGCCGCCCAGCGGCGCAATTCGGGCAGCACGGTCTGTACCCAGGCCGCTGGCGGCATAGCGGTCTCCCAGGTCATGAACGTAGAAGGGGTTGGCCGAGACCTGAGCACCCAGTTTGGCGATGCGGCGCGAGGTGCCGTCATCGGCGTAACCATAGTGTTCGATGGTGAAGCGGTGATCGGCGCGGTACTTCTCGTCCAGCAATTTCTGCAGGGTGTCGAGCACCATCCTGGCACCGCCGTCGCCATTGGTGTGAACATGGATCTGGTAGCCCGCATTCCAGTAGCTGCGGGCAACATCCTCGAACGGACCGGGCTGGGTGATCCACTCCCCTTTGTGGCCATCGATATAGCCTGGCTCGTTGAGCTGCATGGCCTGAGAGAACATGGCGCCATCGGCAAACAGCTTGATGCCATTGTTGAAGATCAGGTGGCGGGTGTTCTGGGCCTTCAGATCGCCAACCAGCTTCATCGCCGCCTCCGGGCTCTTCAGGGCGGCGCCGAGTTTGTAGACATCGGGCGTCAGGCGCACCCGGACCGGCGAGTCGGGTGTGTCGATGGTGCGTTTGAGCGCCGAAGTCTCGAGAGCCCAGTCGGTCCCGCCGGTGTTCATGTCGGCCACGGTGGTGATGCCGTTATAGTTCAGGTAGTCGCGCGTCTTCAGATAACCCGGATCGGCGGCAGCGGGGTCGAGCAGGATGCCGGCCATATAGGGCAGGGCCACGCTGAACATGCCGTCCTCCCAGAAGTGGTTCTTCTGCCAATCGATCTGCGGGTGATCCTTGAATTTGTCTGCGTCCAGTCCCTTGGCCTTCAGATAAGCCAGCATCGGTGTGTTGATGTAAATCTCGTGCATGGAGCGCTGCAGCACGAGGATGGGCACCTCCTTGGAGATGCTGTCCAGCAACTCGCCGGAGAACTCCCCATGCGAGTCGGCGCTGAAGCCCCAGGTCATGAAGATCGGCGCGTCCTTCCTGCGCGCGGCAAACGCTGTCCTGAGCGCCTTCAGGTAGGCCTCGTGCCCGAGGGTGGCCGGTGTCTTCTGGCCCATCACGTTCCAGGGCTCGGGTGTGATCCAGACGGTCTGGAAGGCGATCGCGCCCAGCAGGGGATGCAAATGCGGGTCAATGAAGCCCGGCATCAGCACTTTGTCCTTGAACCGGGTGTCGATCTTGTGCGGGTGCACCTTCAGCCAGGGTTGCAGATCGGCCAGCGAGCCGACGCTCAGAATCTTCCTGCCCCCGATCGCCACGGCAGTCGCGGTGGGGCGAGTCGGGTCCATCGTGATGATCTTCTTCGCGACGAAGACGGTGATCGCACCGGGCTGCTCCTGCGCCGTAACGTGGATCGCCCCAGCCAAGGCAAGCAGGGCGAAAACAGCCACTTTTCTTGCGAGATTCAATGATCGTTGCAATTTATTGACTCCTCTTGCGCCGGATTAAGTCGTGATTTGCGTCATTTCCCCAAGTGCTGCTGCTTTTGCGGGATGGAGCATCTTCGCCCAAATTTCGATGTTTTGCCGAGCAGCATCAAAGGGTCTCCAATGTTTTTATAATTCTCGGGTACTATTTTTCAGCCCACCATACTCCTTTGCCATCAGCCCTTACGATCACTGATCAACTCAAATGAGGATCGCTCGATGAAAGCAACCGTCCCCCACGTTGCAAGGCTAGTTGCACTCGGCGCGCTGTCCTTATCTCTGATGCCATTCGGGCATGCGGCATCCAACCCCGCCGACGCAATCTATTTCGGCGGCAAGATCATCACCGTCAATGATCTCCAGCCGGAAGCAGAGGCTGTCGCAATCAAACGCGGCAAGATCGTGGCGGTCGGATACCGCAACGATGTGATGAAATTCAAGGGTAAAAAGACCACGTTGGTCGATCTGGCTGGCAAAACCATGTTGCCCGGCTTTGTCGACCCGCACGGACATGTTTTTAATACAGGCATCCAGGCGATTTCGGCCAATTTGTTGCCGCGCCCGGATGGCGAAGTCAATGACATCGCCGAAGTTGTGGCCACCCTCAAGGCTTGGGCCCAGCAGAACAGCGCCCTGACTGGCAAGTACGGCTGGATCGTCGGCTTTGGTTATGACGATGCCCAACTCAAGGAACAACGCCACCCGACGCGAGATGATCTGGATAATGTATCAAGCGAAATGCCGGTGGTCATCGTTCACCAGTCGGGACATCTGGGCGTAATGAACAGCAAGGCGCTGGAACTCGTCGGCATTGGTGCTGACACGAAAAACCCGCCCGGTGGCGTCATACGCCGCAAGGAAGGCGGCAACGAACCCGATGGCGTGCTCGAAGAGAACGCTTTCTTTGGCCAACTCTTCGGGTTGATGAGCAAGCTAGGCCCGGATGCGAATAAAGCCTTGTTTGCGGCGGGCGTGAATCTTTACAAGAGTTTCGGCTATACCACCGCGCAAGAAGGCAAAGGCTCGCTCGGCTCGGTCGCCACGATGGAATCCGTCGCCCAAAGCGGCAAACTCGATATTGACGTCGTGGCCTATCCCGACATCACCGTGGGGGCTGAAGCGATGAAGGCGCCTTGGCTGTCGCGCACCTACTCACATCACTTCCGTATTGGCGGCATCAAGCTTACGCTCGACGGCTCGCCGCAAGGCAAAACTGCCTGGCTTACCCAGCCTTATTACAAAGTACCGGCAGGACAGAAGCCGGACTATCGCGGTTACTCTGCCTTTACTGACGAACAGGTTGACGGATTCGTCGACCAGGCCTTCAAGAATGGCTGGCAGGTTCTGGCGCATGTCAATGGTGATGCGGCGATAGACCAGTACATCAAGGCAGTTCGAGCTGCCGAAAGGAAATACGGCATGGCCGACCGCCGTCCGGTTGCCATCCATGCCCAGACCGCAAGGCTGGATCAGGTCGAGGCCTTCAAGGAACTCGGCATCATTCCTTCGTTCTTCCCCATGCATACCTTCTACTGGGGAGACTGGCACCGTGATTCGGTACTCGGGCCGGATCGGGCAACGAATATCTCGCCGATCGGCTGGGCGCTTCAGCGCAACATGATCTTCACCTCGCACCATGATGCGCCGGTGGCGATGCCGGACGCGATGCGCGTCATTTCAGCGACGGTCAATCGAGTGACGCGCAGCAATCAGGTGCTTGGGCCGGAACATCGGACCACGCCGCTGGTTGCGCTCAAGGCGCACACGCTGTGGTCGGCCTATCAGCATTTCGAGGAAAAGAGCAAAGGCTCCATCGAGGTTGGCAAGCTGGCTGATTTCGTTGTGCTCGACCGTAATCCGCTGGACGGTGACCCGCTGAAAATTGCCGAGATCAAAGCAATCGAAACCATCAAGGAAGGCAAAACGGTCTATCGCCGTTCTGCCACGGAAAAGCTGGCTGCCCTGCACAGTTGCGCCGAATCGGATGCATGTATCAAGGTTGCGACGCTGTCACTCAACAAAGCCGGCGTGATAGACATTCATCGGCATGACGATTGAGGTATCCCGAAAGGGGACATTTGACGAGGCTGGGTGCTTCTTTAGCTATTGAAATTGGATCGCGGCCTCGACCGGCGGCTGTAGGTAGGCACTTGCCCGTGAATCTGCTGTGCTGACCGTCCGCTGCCGCCGCATTGCTGACAGCGGGGGCGTAAAACTTGAATGCCTGTCGAGGGTCGAACAGCGACGTTTGGTGTAGCCTTTTCCTATGTGCACACGCTACATCCCCCCCGAGCAGGCCGAGATAGAAGCCATGTGGCACATTGGCCGCCACAATCAACCTCGATGGAGCAAAGAGTTATTTCCGCGCGCGCCAGGCCCTTTCCTGCGCCATGAGCACGGAGGTGGGCTCCGTCTGGCAGTCGGCATCTGGGGGCTGATTCCGTCCTGGTCATATACACCTGCCCTGAAATATTCAACCTGCAACTGCAGGTCCGAGGAAGCTTCGGCCAAGCCCACATTCCGTGACGCCTGGCGCACTGGCCAGCGCTGCATCATCCCTGCCCTTTCGTTCGACGAACCCTGCTGGGAGACTGGCAAGAATGTCTGGTGGCGATTTCGCCGGGCGGATGGCCAGCCCTGGGGCCTGGCTGGCCTGTGGAACACCTGGGTTGATCGATCAACCGGAGAAGTTGTCGAGAGCTATACGATGCTGACGGTCAATGCGGATGAGCATCCGATCATGGCCAGGATGCACAAGCCCGATCCGAGGTTGACGCCCGATCAGCAGGACAAGCGGAGCGTTGTCGCAATCGAGACGGCGGACATCGAGCAATGGTTGCTGGGGAATACGGTGGAGGCCACAAAGTTACTGGTGCCGCCAGCCGTGGACCTGATCGCCGCTGGCCCAGCCTAGACGCCTCCGTTTCGGCACGCCTGTTCTTGGACAACCAGTTGCCGACCTTCGATTCGATCCGCGACCGGATGTCGTGTCAATCAGCTTCCGCATGCGGGCACCAGTTTCCAACCGCCCCAAACTGCATGCCCATGCTTCACCGACCTGTTGCGAGCGACCTCGAAAAAGGGGCAGATATGGAAGCGACGGTCTCGCAAAATACCATTCAAGCCGCAGTTGCCCATCGTGCCCTGCCTCGTAATTTACGGGGCACTTCATTCGCAGAGCAGGCTGCCCCCCGGCTTTTGAAAATCAGCTATTTTTTGCGGTCGACCGTTGCTGGCTGCCGCAAGCAGTGCTTTTTCGGTTCAGGAAAAATCTTGGCAGTCGCCGCTTGGCGAACTAAGATGGCTTATGCTTTTGAAATAGCGCCTGGCGGATAAAACAGAGCGCACCAGTCGACCGCCGGGATGCGGCAAGTATTTCCGGCTTCTGCCCCGATTTCCGGGACGCCAACAGAGAGGCCCGCATGAGCCTGAATGTTCTTGTCGCGACATCCTTCGCCAGCGATCCGGAAAGCGCCGGTGCGGCGATGGCCGATGCGCGCGGGCATTCCGGGAACGGGCATCAGGCATGGGCGAACCGCATCGAGATCGCCCGCCAGGCCGGCCACCCGGAAGATATTCAGGTGTTGGCCGACGAAGCTCCCACCGCCGCCTTGCGCGCCGCCGCCCAAACCTTGGCCGACGAAATGCTGCGGCAGCGGCAGCACCTGAAATCGCCTGACAAGGTCTTGCTGTTTTCCGGACACATGATCGACACACCGGATCGCCGTGAACCGCGCTTGCCGGCAGCCAGTGAAAACCTCGCCGCGGCCCGCATCGTTGCGGCACTCGACGCCCTGGGCGCCGGCCCGGGCGACCTTGCGTTCACCCAGGGCGCGGCGGGTGGCGACATTTTATTCGGCGAGGCCTGCCTGGCGCGCGGCGTCAACCTGCAGTTGCTGCTGCCCTCGCCAGAGCCTGAATTCATCGCCGCTTCGGTGCTGCCAAGCAGCGCGGGCGAAGTCTGGCGACGGCGCTATCTGGCGCTGTGCGGGCACCTGAGGCGGGCGCCACGCATCATGCCCGACGCACTCGGCCCGCTGCCCCTCGACAGTCACGGCACGCCGGGCAACCCCTATGAACGCTGCAACCGCTGGCTGCTGTACAGCGCCCTGAGCTACGGGCTCGACCGCATGCACTTCATCTGCCTGTGGGATGGCGGCAACGGCGATGGCACTGGCGGCACCGCCGACATGGTCGAAGAAGTGAAAAAACGTACCAGCCGGATCACCTGGCTGGATACACGCGAACTCGGATAGCACGCAAGGAAAACAGGAGATCGACCCGCAACGCAGAACTTTCACCCGCCACACCAGATCGAGGAGACAAATCATGGCCAAGAACGCCCTTTGCATCGGTATCAACAACTACCCCGGCACCCACATGGATCTGCAGGGTTGCGTCAATGACGCCAACGACTGGTCAGCGGCACTTGCCGAGCGCGGCTTCAAGGTCGCCAAGCTGCTCGATGACCAAGCCACCAAGGCGGCGATGGTGAAAGCCATGACCGACCTGATCGGCAAGGCGGGCAAGGGTGACAGCCTGGTCATCACCTTCTCCGGCCACGGCACCTACCAGCCGGACGAAGACGGCGACGAAGCCGACGGCCTTGACGAGGCGCTCTGCCCTTACGATTTGCAGACCAAGGGCGAGGCGCTGATCGACGATGAAATCCGCGCCATTTTCGGCACCCGCAAGGCCGGGGTGCGCATCGTGCTGATTTCCGACAGCTGCCATTCCGGCACCGTGACGCGTGCCGCCAAGGCCGAAAAGGACGCTGACACCCGCCCCCGCTTCATGCCGATGGGCAACTGGCTGCCGAGCAAACTGCTGCCCAAGGATCGTGCCGGCAAGCCGGCGACGACGATGGTGGCCCCCGCCGGCACCTCGCCGCTGATGAGCGCCTATTCGAACAAGCTGGGCGACCTGCTGCTTTCCGGCTGCAAGGAAGGGCCCAACAATTACAGTTACGACGCCAAAATCGCTGGCCGCTACAACGGCGCCTTCACCTACTACGCGCTCAAGGCCTTGAAGAGCCTGAAGGAAGGCGCCACTTACGCCGACTGGCACAAGGCCATCGTCAAATACCTGCCGTCGGCCAGCTATCCGCAGTCGCCGCAGATCGTCGGCAGCCTGGGCGCACGCAACGGCAAGGTTCTCGCCTGAAGACCGCACGCCAGTCACTATCGCTGCAGGAGTTGCCATGTCCGAGCCCATGTACCGAATTCGCGGCACGCTCAGCACGAGCCGGGGTAATGCCTCCGGCGGCCGCTTGCCGTTTCGTCGCCTCGTTCCCGGAAGCCCCCGTGACGGCGCCGGCGACGTCGTCGAGGTCGATGGCGAAACCGTGGTTCGCGTCGAACTCGACAACGGTTTCGCACTGTGGAGCCGGGTCGACGACCTGACCCGCGAATACGGCACACCGCCCGCCGGCGTTTCTCGGGACACTGGCGATGCCGACGATGCGTGGGAATTCTCGCGCCTGACACCGCAACGAACCAGCGGCAGCGAGCGCGGCATGGCCGGACTGGCCATTCGCGTGCTCGATTTCTTCGGCGTCGATGTCGTCGAGGCCTCAGCCCGCAAACTGGGCAAGGTCTTCGAGGAAAAGCAGCTCGGCGACCACCCGCCCGGCGTGTATCGCCTCGACCTGGCCGGCACCTTCCGGCTGCACGCCATTGCCGACGATGCGCCGCTCGCCGCCGACACCGGGCCGCTGCTGGTCTTCCTGCACGGTACCGCCTCCAGCACCGAAGGCAGCTTTGGCAAGCTGTGGGAAACGGCGAATGCCGAGGGTGCCCGTTTGCGCCAGGCGCTCGCGCCGCTCTACGGTGAGCGGGCCTTCGCCTGCGAACACCGCACGCTCAGCGAAAGCCCGGTCGCCAATGCGCTGGCCCTAACCAAACGCCTGCCCGCTGGCGCCGAAGTGCATCTGGTCAGCCATTCGCGCGGCGGGCTGGTTGGCGAGTTGCTTGCCCTCTCCGGCTGCACCCGGCTGGCCGAGGTGCTGAGCGACGAGCACCTGCAAACCCTGTTCGCCGCCGACCGCACCCTGGCCCCGCAACTCGGCCTGGCGCCGCTGGCCGACGTCGAGGCCAGCGAACGTGATGCGGCCTACGCGACGGATCGCCAGCGCCTGGGCGAACTGGTGGCGCTGCTGGCCGAGAAAAAACTGCGCGTCACGCGCTTTGTCCGCGTCGCGTGCCCGGCGCGCGGCACCACGCTGGCCTCCGGACGGCTCGACCGCTGGCTGTCGGTACTCGATTACCTGGTCGACGCGGCGACCGGCCACGGGCTTTTTGGCGACGGGCTCGACTTCCTGCTCGCCGTGGTCAAGGAGCGTACCGACCCGCGCACCCTGCCCGGCCTCGAAGCGATGATGCCCGGCTCGGCGCTGACGCGTCTGCTCAACGGCACGCCGGAACTGCTCAGCACGGCCGACCTGAGCGTCATCGCCGGCGACATCGCGGCTGGCGACGGCCTGTGGAATACGCTGAAGGTGCTGGCCAGCGACTGGTTCTACCGCAACGAGCACGACCTGGTGGTCGACACCGGGTCGATGGACGGCGGCCTGCCGCGCCCGGCCAACGGGGCCAGGCTACGCAAGGATGCCGGGCCCAAGGTCAATCACTTCCGCTATTTCAGCAACGAGCAGAGCGTGCGCTGGCTGCGCGCCGGGTTGGTGCGCGACGATGGCGACAACGCCGGCTTTCAGCCGCTCGGCGCCAGCGTACCGCCCGCTCGCCGTTGCCAGGATGCCGTCGCACGCAGCCGTGGCGACGGCAAGCCACGCCCGATCGCGGTGGTGCTGCCCGGCACCATGGGCAGCCAGCTGCGCGTCGATGACGACACCGTCTGGCTCGACTACTGGGCGCTGCTCAAGGGCGGCCTCAAGCGCCTGGCGATGGGCCGCGACGGCATCGCCCCGGGCGGCCTGGTCGACCAGTTCTACGGCCCGCTGGTCGAGTTCCTGGCGCGCAGCCACCAGGTCGAGATTTTTGCCTACGACTGGCGCCACTCGGTGCGCAATGCGGCGGCACGGCTGGCGGCAACCCTGGAACCGCTGGTCGCCCAGGCCGAACGCAGCGGCCAGCCGCTACGCCTGGTCGCCCACTCGATGGGCGGCCTGGTGGTGCGTGCGATGATCGCCGACGGCGCTGCCGGCAGTGCGCTGTGGCAGCGCATCGTGCGCCTGCCGGGCAGCCGCCTGCTGATGCTCGGCACGCCCAACCTCGGCTCCTACGAAGCAGTGCGCTGGCTGACCGGCTGCAACCCGACGCAAAGCAAGCTCGCCCTGCTCGACATCACCCAGAGCACCGATCAGATTACTGGACTCGTCGCGCGCTACCCCGGCCTGCTCGAACTGTTGCCCTTCGCCCCGGACGACCTCGATTTCTCCGACTCCGGCCGCTGGCAGACGCTGCGCCAACAAACTGGCGCCGCCTGGCCGACCGCGGAAGCGCTCCAACTGCAGGAAGCGGCGGCGACCTGGAAGCTGCTACGCGCGGCGCCCCCCGATCCGCGGCACATGGTTTATGTCGCCGGCTGCCAGCCCGCCACCGTGATCGCTTACCAGCTCAACCCGGGCAATGACAGGAAGCAGCCCGAGCGCAAGCGACTCGACTTCATCGCCACGCGCGAGGGCGACGGCACGGTGAGCTGGCAATCCGGTCGCCTGCCAGGCGTGCCCGTCTGGTATGTCGCGAACACCGCGCATGACGCGCTATGCGCCCAGCCCAAGGCCTTCCCCGGCTATCTCGACCTGCTGGTCAACGGCCAGACCACCCTGCTGCCGACCAATCCACCGGCCACCAGCCGCGCCGCCGGACAACCCGAGCACTTCGTACTACCCCCGCTGCCGGCGGCTGACGGCATTCCTGCTGCGGTCGACCTCGCCAGTTTCGGTTTCTCCGGCAGCGGCCCCATGCCGGAGGAAAGCGATACGCCCCCGACGCCGACCATCGAGGTTTCGATCCGCCACGGCAATCTGGCCTACGCCCGGCACCCGGTCGTCGTCGGCCACTACCAGGGCGACACCGTAGTCAGTGCCGAGGCGGTGCTCGACAAGCAACTGGGCGGCGCGCTGACGCGCCGCCTCGATCTCGGCATCTACCCCGGCGCGCTGGGCAGCAACACCGTGTTCCTCAACGATTCACCCAACGTCAAACCGGGCGGCGCCATCGTCGTCGGCCTCGGTCAGGTTGGCGGGCTGAGCCCCGGCCTGCTCGAAGACTCGCTGCGCACCGCCCTGCTCGACTTCGCGCTCGATGTCGCGCACTGGCCGGATAACCGCTTCGGCGACGATGGACGGCCGCGCTCGGCGGCCGTCACCTGCCTGCTGATCGGCACCGGAGCCGGCGGTTTGCCGGTGGGCGACGCGCTGGAGGCGATCCTGCGCGCTGCCGTCGCCGCCAATCGCCGGCTGGCCGAGCAGGAACTGGAAGGCCGCGTGCTGATCGACCGCCTGGAATTTCTAGAACTCTATGAAGACATCGCCATCGCCGCCGCCGAGGCGCTGACCCGCATCCTGCAGAACGAAACGCTGGCCGCCGCAGTGCGCTGGCCGGCCTGCGCCGTCGAGACCGGCCAAGCCGGGCGCCGTCGGGTCAGATTCGAACAGCCGCCGGAGTGGTATCAACGACTGGAGATCGCCGAGGATGCCGGCCGCCTGCGCTTCATTTTCACCACGGACCGGGCGCGTGCCGAGGAAACGCTGGCCACCGGGCAACTGGCGCTGGTGGACAGTTTCGTGCGTATCGCCAGCCGCGACACCGGGCAAAACGCCGAGGTCGCCAAGACCCTGTTCGAAATGCTGCTGCCGCTGCGGCTGCGCGAGTTGTCGCCACAACAGGGCAACCTGCTGGTCATGGTCGACCGCCATTCGGCCCGCTACCCGTGGGAACTGCTCGAAAACCGCTGGGCGACCGGCGAACGCCCGCCGGCAGTGGCCGCCGGATTCGTCCGCCAGTTCCGCACCATCGAGTTTCGCCAGCGCCCGGTGCATGGCTCGCTCGACACCGCGCTGGTCATCGGCAACCCGGACCTTGCCGGCGCGCCGGATTTTGCCGATCTGCCCGGCGCACGCGAGGAGGCGCAACAGGTCGTCGAGCAGCTGGCTGCTGCCGATTACGACGTGACCGACTGCATCGACCAGCCGGCGGCGCCGATCATGGAGGCCCTGCACAAGAACAGCTGGCGTATCCTGCATCTCGCCGGCCACGGCGTGCACGAGTACGCACGACCCGGTGCTGCGGGCCCTGGCGCATCAATTTCCGGCATGGTGATCGGCGCCGACAGTTACCTGACGGCGGGCGACATCGCCCAGATGCGCTTCGTACCCGAGCTGGTCTTTGTCAATTGCTGCCATCTCGGGCGCGTTGACGGCGCCCGCGACTTCGACCGTCTGGGGCTGGCGGCCAACCTCGGCGAGGAATTTATCCGCATGGGCGTACGCGCCGTAATCGCCGCCGGCTGGGCGGTCGACGACCGGGCCGGGCAAACTTTCGCCGCCAATTTCTACCGCGCCATGCTGGCCGGTACTGCCTTCGGCGAAGCCGTGCGCATCGCGCGCGAAGCGGTATGGACGCGCTGCCCCGACGTCAATACCTGGGGTGCCTACCAATGTTACGGCGACCCGGATTTCCGCTTCCATCGCCAGGGCGCCGCCACGAAGTCCGTCTGGCCGAATTTCTGCACCCCGCACGAACTGGTCGCCGAGCTGGAAAACCTGGCCGCCGATTTTCGCGCCGGTGGCCATGACGAAGCCGGCGGTCGCATCGCCCGGCGCCTGGAGCGCATTCCGTCCGGGCAGTCTGCCGCGTGGTTGCAGCGTGCCGACGTGTGCGCTGCGCTCGGCCTCGCCTGGGGCGAAATCCGCAATTGGGAAGAGGCCACCCGCTGGCTCGCCCAGGCGCTCGCCGCTGAGCGCGGCGAATGCCCCTTGCGCGCGATCGAGCAATACGCCAACTACCGCGTACGACTCGCCGCGGCTCGCTGGCCCGCCGCCCGCCGGCTGCCCGCCGCCAGACGCGAAACCGCCCGCCGCGAGGCCGTCGACGCGATCGCGGCGGCCATTGGCGATCTCGACCTCCTTTGCCGCCGACTTCCGAATGTCGAACGGTTGAGCCTGCTGGGCGGCGCCTTCAAGCGTCTGGCGCAGATCGAGAGCGACGGCGAGCGACGCCAACAGGCGCTGGCCCGGATGGCCGAGCAGTACGCGCTCGCCTACGCGCGCCGACGCGATGCCTATGCCTTCACCAACCATGTCGCCGCCCTTTTGCTGGCCAACCGTGGCACGGTTGCGGTCGACGCTGAAAACCGGGCCAAATTGCTGGGCGAACTCGATGGCCTGCGGCGGGAGGTGGCACGCCGCAACGCCGACGACCCGAATTTCTGGGATGGCGCCAGCCTCGCCGACCTGGCGCTGACCCGCCTGCTGCTGCTTGCTGCCGGCCCCGCGCGGCAACGCGACGCCGCTTGCGGCGACGCCGCGACGGCGGCGATTGCGGCCTATCGCGATGCCATTGCCCGCGCCGCCAGCCCGCGCGAGCTGGCCTCGCTGGGCGAAAACATCGCTTTCCTGAGCGAGCTCTGGTCGGCGCGCGACAAGGCGATGCAGCAAACCTTCCAGACCATCGCCGAGGACCTGCAATGACCGCCCGCCGACCCGCAGGTTTCCGCGCCGGCGATGCCTGCCTCCGGATTTCGTGCCCATCATGGCTTCCGGCAAAATACTGACCCTGCTGATCGTCGCCACGCTGCTGGCGCTGGCCGGTGCCTGGGTCGTGGCGCGCAGCTATCGGGCAAGCATGAAACGCCTGATGAAAACGCCCCTTCCGGCACCGTCGACCGCAACCGGGCAGGCTTCGCCCGCCGCCCCGCCGGCGCTGGCGCCGGCAATACCGCTGACCATGGCCGACAATCGCCGGGCACACCTGCGGCTGCTGCTATGGTTCATCGGCCTCACCGTGCTGATGTCACTGCTGCGAACGGTAATCACCCAAGTGCTGGCGGATGCGCCGATCACGCTGAAGACTGTCGCCACCCTCGGCGCCGCCTACGCCTGGCCGGTGCTGCCGGTGCTTGCGGTGATTGGCCGCTGGTCGCGGCCGCGCTTTGTCGGCGCCATGCTCGGCTGGTTCGTAATGGCCGTGTTGCTGCTCAGCTGGCGCACCAACGAAAACGTCAGCTTCGCGATGGTCGTCAAATGGATGCTGTTCGACACCGGGCTGCCGCTGATCGTCGTCACCGCGCTATGCCTGGGCGGCGCCACGCGCGCCGTCGGGCCGTGGCTGGCGCCCCTGTTCATGCTCTTCGCCGGCTCGTCGCTGCTCGGTCTCGACCTGCTGGCCGCCCTCATCGCCGGTGACGGCCCGTTCATCCACTGGCTAGCGGCAACGCTGAACGTGACCCTGGCCTTCGCGCTGTTCGCGCTGCTGCCCTGGCTGCTCGCCTGGTGGCCGGCCCGCGCGCTCGGCCGCTGGCTGGCGCTGGCCTACCGGCAACGGCGCATCTCCGAACTGCTCTACCTGTTCACCGCCGTCTGGGTCATCGCGCTGGTCGGCCCGGCGCTTGGCGCCATCGGTGAACTCGGCTGGGGCGCGCTGGTCGTCTTTCTGCCGCTACTGTGCATTCCGCTCGGGGCGGTGGCGATGCAACCCCGCGCCGACCCGGCCGGCGGTAGGCCACCGACCCTGCTGGTGCTGCGCGTCTTCCAGCAGGATGCCAACGTACAGGACATCTTCGACCGCGTCATCGAGCGCTGGCGCCTGACCGGCAACACGGTGCTGATCGCCGGCACCGACCTGGTCGACCGCACCATCGACGCCGACGACATCTTCACCTTTCTCGACGGCCGCCTTGGTGAGCGCTTCATCGGCAACACGGCCGACGTGCCGCGCCGCCTGGCCGATTTCGAATGGCAACGCGATGTCGACGGTCGCTACCGCGTCAATGAATGCTATTGCCACGACACCACCTGGCAGGAAGCGCTGGCAGCGCTGGTGCGTGTCAGCGATGTCGTGCTGATGGATTTGCGCAACTTCGTCGCCGAAAACAAGGGCTGCCTGCATGAACTGCAGGTGCTGGCGAGCACGCCAAAGCTGGCACGCGTCGTCGTGCTGATCAACGACCAGACCCAGTTGGCGCCGGCCCAGGCGATTGCCGCCAGCGCGCCGGCGGGCCGTTTCTTCTGGCTGCGTCAGAGGGGGACAGCGCCGCTAGCCACCGAACAAGTACTGGCACCGCTGTTCGAGCAAGAGCGGGGGAGTGCGGCTGGCTGAGTTCGATGCGCTACAATCTGCTGCATCGCAACATGTCTGCCCGGCCACCATCCATGCATCCACGTCTGACCGACCTGCAGGAACACCCGCTCCGCCAGCGCCTTAACAATGAATTCCACGCCCGGCCGCCGATTCCGCTGGTCGGCGCGGTGCTGGTCTCGCACCTGGTGTTCAAGCACAGCACCGAGAAGGCGGCGGCCGCCCGCGCCCATCTGGCCAAGCTGTGCCAGTCGCACGTGTGCACCGCCATCGACAGCGCCGATTCGCACATGATGATCGAAACCGGTGCCTTCCGCATGCGCTGGGAACTGCATACGGAATTTTCCAGTTACACCTTTTTCCAGCCGCTGACCCCCGGCCAGGAACTGCACCCGGACGCTACCGCTTTCGACGCGGTAATGCCGGAGTGGATCCAGGGCGTCCCCGGCAAGCTGATCGTCGCCACCCATGTCGAGTTGCGGTCGACCGCCGAAATCGACCCGGAATCGGTACTGGTCGGCCTGACGCCGAACGGGCGGACGATGGTCGCCGCGCGCGTGGCCGACGACGCGGCATGGATCTTTACCGACTTCAAGATCGACAACGGTTTTTCACGCTTTCTCGTCCTCAACGATACCCTGACCCAGCGTCAGGCCGGCCGCACCGTGCAGCGTCTGGTAGAAATCGAGACCTACCGGATGATGGCGCTGCTCGGCCAGCCGGTCGCCAAGGAAGTCGGCCCCTGGCTGTTCGACAGCGAAACCCGGCTGGCGGCACTGATGGATCGCATCGGCAAGAGCCAGTCGGCGCAGGACGAACGCGAAATCCTCGCCGAACTGTCGGCGCTGGCCGCCCGGGTAGAACATTCGGTGGCGCGCACCACCTTCCGCTTCGGCGCCTCGCGCGCCTATCACGGGCTGGTCATGCAGCGCATCGAGGAGCTACGCGAACGCCGCATTTCCGGCCTGCCAACCTTCCATGAATTCATGCAGCGCCGCCTGCTGCCGGCAATGAACACCTGCGAGGCGATCAGCCGCCGCCAGGAGGAACTCTCCGCCCGCATCGCCCGCAACAGCCAGTTGCTGCGCACGCGCGTCGACATCGAACTGGAACGGCAGAACCAGGAACTGCTCGGCCAGATGAACAGCCGCGCCAAGTTGCAGTTGCGCCTGCAGGAAACCGTCGAAGGCCTGTCGGTCGTCGTCCTCACCTATTACGGGTCGCAACTGGTGCAATACCTGGCCAAGGGCACCAAGGACTTCCACCACCTGAACACCGACATGATCACCGCAATCTCGATCCCGGTGATCGCCGGTGTCGTCGCCTGGGGCACCCGACGCATGCGCAAGAAGCTCGCAGCCGAAGAAAGCGAAGTCGCGCATTAATTTATAATGCGCGTTTTGCCTTCGGGAACATCGCCGTGACCGCTCCGCTTTTTGAATCCACCATCACCAGCCTACCGCTCATCAACAAGGGCAAGGTCCGCGACATCTACGCGATCGACGCCGACAAGCTGCTGATCGTCACCACCGACCGCCTGTCCGCCTTCGACGTCATTCTGCCCGACCCGATTCCGCGCAAGGGCGAGGTGCTGCAGGCCGTCGCCAATTTCTGGTTCGCCAAGCTCGGCCACATCGTGCCGAACCAGCTGACCGGCATCGACCCGGAAACGGTGGTCGCCGAAAACGAGCGCAAGCAGGTGCGCGGCCGTGCCGTCGTCGTCAAGCGCCTTAAACCGCTGCCGATCGAGGCGGTCGTGCGCGGCTACGTGATCGGCTCCGGCTGGAAGGATTATCAGGAAACCGGCGCCATTTGCGGCATCGCGCTGCCGGCCGGCCTCCGGATGGCAGCCAAATTGCCCGCCCCGATCTTCACCCCGGCGACCAAGGCCGAAGTCGGCGACCACGACGAGAACGTCTCCTACGAACAGGCCGCCGCCAACTGCGAAGCCACGCTGGCCGATGCGCTGCAAGGCACCGGCAAGACCGGCGCCCAGCTCTGCGCCGAAGCGCGCGATGCCGCCATCCGCCTCTATCAGGAAGCCTCCGCCTATGCGGCGACGCGCGGCATCATCATCGCCGACACCAAATTCGAGTTCGGCATCGACGCGGCCGGCACCCTGCACCTGATCGACGAAGCACTGACCCCGGATTCTTCCCGTTTCTGGCCCGCCGACCAGTACGCCGAAGGCAGCAACCCGCCGTCCTACGACAAGCAATATGTGCGCGACTACCTGGAAACCCTGGATTGGGGCAAGAAGGCGCCCGGCCCCAAACTACCGGCCGAGGTCATCGCCCGCACCAGCGCCAAGTACATTGAAGCCTGCGAGCGCCTGACCGGCAAGACCCTGTAAGCGCCCGGCGCGAACCCGGCGCGCGAAATCCGGTCCAACGAACGTAATCTTCCCGGGAGGATGCGTTCATGGAAACCAACGACTATCTGGAACGCCTGGAACTGCGGGCGACCGTGCCGACCATCCGGCGCGTTCCGGCGGGGCGGATCGCCGACTGGCTGGGCGCCGGCTGGCGCGACCTCAAGGCCAACCCGATTCCCAGCCTGGCCTACGGACTACTGTTCGGGCTGGGCGGTGACCTGATCCTGCTGGCCAGTGTCGGGCATCCCCACCTGTTCTCGGTCGCCGTCTCCGGCTTTTTCCTCGTCGCCCCGCTGCTTGCCGCCGGTCTTTATGAACTGAGCCGGCAGCATGCGAACGGCACGCACCCGATTTTCATCGATTCGCTACGGGCATTTCGCAACAACGGCGAATCGATCGCACTTTTCGGCCTCGCGCTGGCGCTCATCATCATTCTCTGGGAGCGCGTTTCGGCCATCGTCTTCGCTTTGCTGAGCCATGGAACCGCTGGCGACATCGCGCAATTCATGTCGCAGACGATCACCAGCGGCCAGAATATGAGCTTCGTGCTGGCATGGCTGGCGCTGGGCGGCATGCTGGCCTTGCTGACCTTCGCGCTGAGCGTCATTTCCGTGCCTCTGATGCTGGATCGCAAGCTCGATGTCGTGACGGCGATGCTGACCAGTCTGCACGCCTTTGCCGCCAATACCGCCACCTTGCTGCTATGGGCCGCCACCATCGTCGCCCTGACCCTGTTCGGCTTTGCGACGCTGCTCTTCGGGCTTGTCATCATCATGCCGATTCTCGGTCATGCCTCGTGGCATGCCTATCGCGACCTAGTAGAATAGACGCATCAAGCCAACCCGACGGGCGGCGCGACCGCCCGTTTTTAATGTCCAAAATATGAACGCAAATCCCCTGCTCGACTTCTCCGACCTTCCCCGTTTCGACCTCGTCCAGCCCGAGCACGTCAAACCGGCCATCGAATCCTTGCTGGCTTCGGGCCGCGAATTGATTACGCGACTGACCGACGATGCCACGCCCGCCACCTGGAACGATTTCGCCGGCGCGCTGGCGCTCGGCCTCGAACCCTTCGGCCGCGCCTGGGGCGTCGTCGGCCATCTGCACTCGGTCAACGACGTACCGGCCTGGCGCGAGGCCTACAACGAAATGCTGCCCGAGGTCTCGCGCTTCTACGCCGAACTGGGCCAGAACCTGAAACTCTTCGAGAAGTACAAGGCCCTGCGCGACAGTGCCGAATACGCGACGCTTTCCGTCGAACAGAAAAAAGTCGTCGATAACGAAGTCCGCGACTTCCGGCTTTCCGGTGCCGAGTTGCCGGAAGACCAGAAACCGCGCTTTCAGGCGATCATGGAAGAGCTGTCGCAGCTTTCCGCCAAGTTCGCCGAAAATCTGCTCGACGCGACCAACGCCTTCGCCGAAATCGTCACCGACGAGCGCCAGCTTGCCGGCCTGCCGGAAGATGCGAAACAGGCAGCCAAAACCGCTGCCGAGAAGGCCGGCGTCGAAGGCTGGAAATTCACGCTGCACGCCCCCTCCTACGGCCCGGTGATGCAGTACGCCGACAACCGCGAACTGCGCGCCCGCATGTACCGCGCCTACGCGACGCGCGCCGCGGAATTCAACGACGGTTCGAGCAAGCCGGAATGGGATAACACGCCGATCATCAAGCGCATGCTGGAACTG